>JADYYV010000117.1 GCA_020853455.1 Alphaproteobacteria bacterium
AATGCTGGCGATCATGAAGGGCGACGCCGGCGCTTCGACCATCGCCGAGAAAATCGAACCCCTGCTGTAATGTCCAAAGGCAGGAATAAACCGGACCCGATGGCTGCGGCCGCCGCTTCGTTTGCGGAACGCGCTGCAGCCGTCGCGCGGCCGGAGGATACAGCAGGCCGATGGCTTCAGCCTGTGACTTTGGGCAGCGACCATTTGTAATGGTAGGCGACAAGCCGCAGGGCAAGCCCGCCCGCGAACACCGCCATGATCGACACAGGGTTCATCCAGCCCGCCACATGCAGCGCGAACAGCGCGCAGCCCAGCAGCAGAGCAACGCTGCCGTAAAAACCGCCATGCAGAACTTCCGGCACTTCGTTGACCAGCAGGTCGCGGATAATGCCGCCGCCGACGGCCGTCAGCAGCGATAAGGTCAGCACGCCAAAGAAATGCACGCCCAGCGTGATGCCCGTCATCGCGCCCGTGATGCCGAAGGCGACAAGGCCGACGCCGTCGCTGAGGATAAAAATCCAGCTGCGTTCCAGACCGCCGCGTTTTTGCAGGCGAAAGGCAAGGCAGGCCAGCACGGTCAGCCCCACCAGCCAGAAAGGTTCGGCATTCTTCATCATCGCGGGCGGCTGGCCCGTCAGCAGGTCGCGTAGCACGCCGCCGCCATTCGCGGTCAGGAAGGCGAGGATCAGGATGCCCATCAGGTCGAGATTTTTACGCGCGCCCAGAATGAAGCCGGAGGCCGCAAAGGCGATGCCGCCCACGATGCCCGATATCCACATCGCCTGGTTATACAGTTCCGTTTCCATGCCATATCGCCTTTATCGTTAATGTTATCAGCACGGGCGGCGATTTATGACTTCTTCGCCGTCATGCGTGTTATACTTGAGACATACTATATCTTTGTCTGCCCGAAAAGGAATGCCAGGCGCGATGACGGATGAATTCCACGAGCTGAAAGACCCTAAAAACAAGAATCGCATCGAAAGATGGGAAGGTCTGGGCATAATCGCGATCGAGACGGATTTGCTGAAAAACGCCGGCATCGCGTTTATCGGCGCGCCTGAACGCCATGCCTTGGCCCATATGTGGCTGAAATTCAAGAAAGCGCAGCCCGCCAGCTAGTTTTGCGGCAGTGCGGGAACCAATTACCCCGGATATTGTTAGACAACCGGAGCGTCCGATACGGCATGGCCGCAGCGGATTGAGCTTTCCAAATTTTCCGGGAGAAAACAGATGACCGCATACAACAACAATGACTCCGCCGCCGATAACACCGCAAAGATCAGGCAGTCCGCCGAAGCTATCCGCGGCGACGTGCTGAAAACCGTCCAGCACGCCAAGGAAGGCGCGCGCGTCGTCGCCGACGAAGCGAAGGTCCGCGCGAACGAATACGGCACCATCGCCCGCGAGCAGCTGTCCGAAACACAGGACGTCCTCGTCGAGCGTATCCGCAAACAGCCACTGCAGGCCGGCCTTGCCGCTTTCGGCGCAGGCTTCCTGCTGGCCTTGCTGCTGAAGAAATAAGTTTCGGCCTGTCGTACAGGCGGAAAAGAAGGCCGTGGCTTAACCGTCACGGCCTTTTCTTTTATACCGAGAGGGACTTAAGGCGCAGCGCGATTTTCTGCATCGCGTTTTTGGGCTTTACCGTGCCGTCTTTTTCGACGGCCTTTTCCGCGCCGATATCGCGCGATTTTTTTGCGCGGTCGATGCGGGCGAAAACCTTGTCCCATTTGTCGCCGGTGAAATCGGCATCCGCCATCTTGGGATCGCCCGCGTCCTGCTTGGCCTTGGCGGTCGTCAGGATGCGCGCGGCGACATAGAAGGACAGGGAGCTGCGTTCGGTCTTCAGCACCACATTGGCAAGCCCGTCAAGCCCTGTCGCCAGCCGGTCTTCACGCGATAGCGCCCAGCGGGGCAGGGCGTTCAGCAGCGTGAACATGCTGCCGGGTTCATAGTTGGTGGAGAATTTTTCGGCATGGCGCGCGGCCAGCTTCGCCGTCTGATCCGCATCCAACGACATGAAATTTTTCTGTTTCGGGTTGATGATCAGCGCATCGAGGCTCATCGACGTAATATGCGTGACATCGCAATTGAGCCAGCACAGCATCGCGCGGCCATCCGATATTTCCTTCACGTCGCGGCGGTTGAGGAAGCCCGACTGAAACCCGCGCAGCACCGCGAAGGCGTCCGCCGCGTGTTCGGCGTAATTGCCGTGCTTGTCCGCGCCCTTGACGACAAGATGGCCCAGTTCATGCTGGAAGGTGTAATTCAGGTGCTTCGCCGCTTCGGCGGGGTTAAAGGCCATCTGCTCTATGTCGCTTAAATGCGTGCGCGTGCCATAGGCCATCAGGATGCCGATGCCGCTGCCATCGGCGGCGCGCCACGCGGCGGGGCTGGCGCGGCTGGTCAGGAAATCGGGGTTATCGACGCGGATGTTATCGACGTTCTTTTTCGCCGCCGGCGACAGGCCGTCATAAAATTTCTGCATCTGCGCATCGACATCCGGCGCATCAAGGTCAAAGAAAGCGACCTTCGCCGTCGCCGCCGGAAAATCGCGGCGCGCGTCTTCGACCGCCTTGTTGAAATCAAAGCGCAAACCGGTCTTTTGTTGCGGCGTATCGGTCGTCACAAACACCCTTTTCGTTTCGCTTATTATAACAGGCGTTCGTAAAAAATATGGTAATGTAAAATTATCTTGCGTAATCAAAGCTTTGAAGCGCTGAAGGTGTCGCAGGCTTCCATCTTGCCCGACTGGAAACCCGTCTGGAACCACCGGTACCGCTGCGCGGAGCTGCCGTGTGTGAAGGCATCGGGCACGACGTAACCCTGCGACTGCTGCTGCAGCCGGTCGTCGCCGATCTGCGTTGCGGCGTTCAGGGCTTCCTGGATATCGCCGTCCTCCACCACGCCGAATTGCGACTGCGCGTGATGCGCCCAGATACCGGCATAGCAATCCGCCTGCAATTCCATTTTGACGGACAGCGCGTTCGATGCGCGTTCGCTTGAATGTTCGCGCTGCGCATGGATGCGGTCGGAAGTGCCCTCCAGCTTTTGCACATGATGGCCGACTTCATGCGCGATCACATAGGCGCGCGCGAAATCGCCTGGCGCGTTCATCTTGCTCTCCATATCGCGGAAGAAGGAGAGGTCGAGATAAACCTTGCGGTCGGCCGGGCAGTAAAACGGGCCCATCGCGGCCTGCGCATAACCGCAGCGTGACTGAACGGCGCCCGAAAACAGCGTCAGCACGGGAGCCTGATAATTCCCGCCGCGCGCTGCAAATACCTGACCCCAGACATCTTCGGTATTGCCCAGCACGGCGGCGGTGAAATCGGCCTGCACACGTTCTTCCTGCGGCGACAGCGCGACCTGCCCCGGCACGATCATGCGGCTTGCGCCCTCGATCACCAATCCCGTCGGGTCGCCGCCCAGCAGATAGACGATCAGCGCCATGAACAAAAGCCCGCCGCCCGAGCCTGCCATGCCAAGCCCGCCGGAGTACGCGCCCCGGCGGTCTTCAACATTGGTGCTACGTCGCAGGTTTTCCCAACGCATAGATTATCCCTTAATGTGAGACGCGGGGTTCATCTCAAATAAATCAACAGATAGCTGGCTTGGAAAAATGGTAGCGAGGGAGGGATTTGAACCCCCGACCAAAGGATTATGATTCCTCTGCTCTACCACTGAGCTACCCCGCCA
>JADYYV010000118.1 GCA_020853455.1 Alphaproteobacteria bacterium
GCGACACCATATCGACCGCAAAATTGCGGGGCGCGTTGGTGAAGACGTATTTCTTGCCGGGCAGATGGGCCAGGTATTCCTGCGTGATCGCGCAGGGCGGCACGACCTTGATATCCACGTCATGCACATGCTGCCGGAAATATTCGGGCGCGACGTTGTGTTCGGTCATGAGGCCGCGCAGCGTGGTGCCGTAGGTGTGGAAGAAATGCTTGCGCTTCAAATCGGCTTCATCGCGCGGCAGCCGCAGGTGGCTGGCCACGAAATCGGTCATCCTGCGGCCGACTTCGACGAAGATATGCGTTTCCGCGTCGTACAGGGTGTTGTCGAGGTCAAAGACCCATGCGTCAACGTGAGACAGGTCGTCCGGCGGCAATTTTCGCATGGCAGTAACCTACACGGCCTTTCTGGAGCGAAGGGCGGCGGCGAGCGTGCCATCGTCAAGGTAATCGATCTGGCCGCCGATCGGCACGCCATGCGCCAGCTGCGTCACCGACACGTTGCAGCTATGCAGGCAGTCGGCGATGTAATGCGCGGTCGTCTGGCCGTCGATGGTCGCATTCAGGGCTACGATGACTTCCTTCACTTGGGTGTCGCGCGCGCGTTCCAGCAGATGCGGGATGGAAAGGTCTTCGGGCCCGATGCCGTCGAGCGCCGACAGCGTGCCGCCCAGCACGTGGTAGTACCCCTTGAACGATCCGGTTTTCTCGATCGCCCACAAATCGGAAATATCCTCGATCACGCAAATGATGCCGCGGTCGCGCGATTGCGACGCGCAGATCGCGCAGGGGCGCTGGGTATCAAGGTTGTGGCAGTCGGGGCAGTCCTCGATCACATCGGCGGCTTTGTTCAATGCCTGCGCAAGGGGCAGCATCAGCGTTTCGCGGTTCTTCAGCAAATGAAGCGCGACACGCCGCGCGGAACGCGGGCCCAGGCCGGGCAGGCGTCCAATCAGCTTGATCAGATGTTCGATTTCGGTGCCAATCATGGAGGTGATTATAGCCCTTCAACGGCGCGGTTTATAGTCATTTAAGCGCGAATTCGCATATGTTAACCCCCGAAGGAGTCGCTGAACAGCCAGTCTTTTTCCGCGTCCAAAGCACTCAGGGCGGGCAGGGTGGCGTTAATCATCGGGGCGGGGCCGGCGATGTAAATATTGTGCCCTGCCAGCGTCTTGAAATCCTCGGCAAGGGCGGGGGCGATATAGCCGCTGCGGTGCGGCGCGCCGGACGCGGGTTCGCCCAGCAGCGGTACATAGCGGAATTCGGGATAGGTTGTCTGCAGGGTGCGGAATGTCTGGTCGAGGTAAAGATGCTGCGCGTCGCGCACGCCCCAGTACAGGTAGGCGGGGCTGTGTTGCGCATGGGCGAAATGCGCCTCCAATATCGCCTTCAGGGGCGCGATGCCGACGCCGCCCGCCAGCGCCAGCAGGGGGCGGGTAGAGGCGCGCCAGAAATGGTCGCCAAACGGCGCTTCGACGGAAATCGTGCTGCCGGCGCGCCAGTTTTCAAAGATATGCGCCGTCAGGCCGCGCCCGGTATTCTTGATGTGGAATTCCAGCAGCCCGCCATCCGGTGCGTTCGCAATCGAATAGGGGCGGGCATCGAAACCCAAGGCCGACAGATGCGCATACTGCCCCGCGCGATGCGGCGACGCCGTGCCGATATCGGCCCTGATGATGCGCGTATCGCCCGCAATATCATCGACCGATATGATGCGCGCTTCATATGCGCGCGCGGCAGCTTGGGTAATGGCGTCGGGTCGGGCGGTCAAGTTCGGCGTTCCTGTCAGGGCTTCTAGAAAGACTTAGGGCTCATCCGCAAAACTAGGGATGAGCCCTTGAAAGTCAAGCTGTTGGTGGAATGATTACGGCGTGCGTCCTTTGGCCTTTTTGGCAGGTTTCCCGCCCTTGTCGCCGCCGCCGGTTTTCGCAGCGGCTGCTTCGGGCTTGTCTGCCGCCGGTTTTTCGACCACGTCGGCAACCGGCTTCGTATCGACGGCAGGCTTCTCGCCAGCTTCGGGTTTGCCCTTGACGATCTTGTCGATCGCATCAAGGCTCGCCTGCGCTTCGGGGTTGTCGGCGTTCTTTTCGCGCACTTCGGCGGTTGCGGATGCCAGCGCTTCATTCTTCGGCGGGGTCACGATGCCAAAGCTGGTCGTCGTGCCTTTATCAGCGGCTGCGGTGACCGGTTTATCGCCTTCGGCAACGACAGGCTTGTCGCCTTCGGCGAGGACCGGTTTATCGCCTTCGGCGACGGCAGGTTTTGCGCCTTCCGCAACGGCGGGCTTTTCGGTCACCGGCTTGTCGGTTTCGGCAACGGCGGGCCTGTCGCCTTCCGCCTTCACGGGCGCATCGCCTTCAGCTTTCGCGGCGGGCTTGTTGCTGGCGGGCGTTTCCGGATCGGGTTCATCGCCGGTTGTCTGCGGCGCGGACAGATCGACGCCCGACAGGTTCATCTGGTGGGAAGCGGGGGTCGCGCCGATCGTCAGCTTGTCGTTTTTCTCGGCATTGAAGGCCGCGAGGCGGTTATGCACGTTGTTCGGGTCCTCGCTGTACATCGGCTCGAAATTCGCGACTTCCAGACCGTTCATTTTGGCGTGCAGCCACATCAGTTCTTTTTGTTTCTGGTTGCCGTGCACGTTGATGGCGGACCAGCCGCGCGCTTTCGCGGTGACGGCTACGGCATGCGCTTCTTCCTCGCCGAATTTCGCGGTGCGCTTGCGCATACCGATGAATTCGGAGCCGCCCAGATTGGCGTGCCATTCGATCACATGGCCGTTGGGCAGGTGGAAATCCAGGCCGTATTTGTCGTTCTTCTTGACTTTGCCGGTCAGGCCCAGCGTTTCCTTCAGCTCGTCCGACACGTCGCCTGCGGGCCAGACAGCGTTGATCGCGGGCATGCTGTTCTTGGCGAAGACGGAACGGTAACGCGTGTCCTTGTTGGCTTCATCGCCGTCAAGCGCGTCATCGGCATCGATGACGGGCGCTGTGTCTGTTTTGCTCACGGGCGCGGCGGTCGTGTCTTTTTTTGCTGCGTTGTTAGCGGCTTCGCCGACGGGGGCGATGTTGGGCTGGCCGACGGTTGCGTCTTTTTTCTTCTCGGCGCCTTCTTCGGCAGCGGCCTCCGCCTGGGGCGTGGGCGCGACGGCGACCGAGTCAGCCGACAGGGCGGCAGCCTTGGCGGCCGGGCCTTTCGAAGTGTCGGTCAGGTCGATGGCGGGCGTGCCGTTCGAGGGGGTCAGGCCAACGCCTTCGGTTTCAAAATCGAACAGGCGCAGCTGGTCGCCGGGCTTCAATTCGGGTCTTTTGACTTCGAAATTTGCCACGTATTTGCTGCCCTCGGCGACAACGGGCGTTTCGGCCACTGCGGTGACGGTGCCACCCGATGCTTCGGGAGCTTTCTTATCTTCTGCGGAAGGCGGTGTATCGACTTGACCGTCTTGAGCCATGGCGGAACCCTCTTTGATTTTTTGAAAAAACAATTAACCCGTCGTTAAGAATTGTATTCAACCATTATAGCCAAATTTTCGTAATGGCGCAAGAAAACGCAAATTATCCAGTATTTTCAATGATATTTTTGCGAATCTGTCTTAATTCAGCTTGGGGTTTTTGCGTTCCGGATCATAATAGTGAAACAGGTCGTTATCGAGCTTCATGCCGGTCTGCACGTTCAGCAGCTCGACTTCGGTCGTGCCGCCTTCGGGATCGACGATCCGCCATTTGCGCAGTTCCAGCGTGGGCGTTTCCGTGAAGGCAAGGGTCAGCGAACCCGCCTTGGGCTCTTTTTTCTCGACCAGCGTGACCAGCAGCATGCCGCCGTCGCGCACCACGGTCGATACGCTCAGGTCGCCCGACAGGGTCAGTTTTTCGCGCAGGAAGAAATCGGCCAGCGATTTGGAAATCAGGGTGCGCGAACCCTGCTTCATCTGGGCGTCATAGTAATTGATGAACAACCCGTCGGCGACGATGAAATCCTTCACGGGCGGGTCATAGGTAAAGCTCATGCGGCCTGGGCGCTTCAACAGGAAAGTGCCGCCCACCTGCTTGCCGGCGTTATCGGTCTGGATGAATTTCGCCTTCAGCGTGCGCAGGCCGTTCAGGTAGGACTGCACGGCGGCGACTTCGGGGATTTCCTGCTGCGCGGAGGCCGCGGCGGGCGCAAGAATAAGGGCAAGCAGGATTGCGGCAATAAAACGCATAGGTCACCGTTGTTGGTTCAAGTTTATACCGGAGCTGACACGCAGCTTAGGGGTTGTACCCTGCGATCTGCATCATGAATTTGTCGAGCGTCGCATGGACCTTGTCGAGGCTTTTCGGCTTCGGGCCGCTCGACGACAGCGACACCTCCACGGGGAAGTTGCGCAGCATCGTCGTGCCGACCGCGCCGCGCTGGGTGTATTTCTTGTATTCCGATTCGAATTCGGCGCTGTAGCCGATCGATACGCCGGTTGCCGTGCGGGTGGCCTTGTCGTCGAAGATATACTGGTCGGGCGCGCCCATCAGCAGGCGGGTGGCGTAATTGTCGCTCACCTTCATGTCGCCTTTGCCGCCGCTCGTTTTCTTGTAATAGTTGCCGACGCTTTTTTTCATGTCATCGCGGAAAGATTTTTCGCGCATGTCGAGATACTCGGAAATGCCGATCGGCGCGCGGCCTAGTTTTGGCGCAAGCCAGCTGATCGAGCCCTGATAGTTCAGCGACGTATCGGGCGGCTCCAGTCCGGGCATCGTCTGCGCCGCCAGCTGCGGGCCTTGCGTGAATTTCTCCAACTCGTCGCAGTCGGCGAACATGGCGACCAGGTTGCCGCCGTCGGCGTCATGACCCAGCTTGCGCATATGTTTTACCATCGCGCCTTCAAGGTATTGCGATTCATCGAGGAAGCACATGCCCAGCGGCGCTTCCAGCGTTACGCGGTGCTGGCCGAAAGGCATGACGACCGTGCGGCGCATTTCCCAGACGGGGTTCGGCTCTCTCGCCTGCGCGACTGCGCCCGCCAGCATTGCGCCTGCCAGCATACAGCCGAGGATGGTCGTTTTCGCGGTGAAAAATTTCTTCATGGAATGCTTCATCCTGTTATGCCCCGTTAAGTGCCGTAATGGTCGCCGCCCAGTATCTCGCGTTTGCCGACATGGTTGGCGGCGGTAATCAGACCTTCTTTTTCCATGCGCTCGACGATGCGGGCGGCACGGTTATAGCCGATCTGCAGGTGGCGCTGGATAAAGCTGGTGGAAACTTTCCGCTCCCGGATGACAATCGCGACCGCCTGATCGTACAAGTCGTCGCCGCTGCCTTCGCCGGAGCCGACTTCACCGAAGCCGCCTTCCTCATCCTCGCCGTCTGTCACCCCATCAATGTAATTCGGAACGCCTTGGCTGCGCAAGAAGGACACGATTTTCTCTACCTCGTCATCGGCCACAAAGGGGCCGTGGACTCTGGTAATACGCCCGCCGGCCGCCATATAGAGCATATCGCCCTGTCCGAGCAGCTGTTCGGCGCCGCCTTCCCCTAATATCGTCCGGCTGTCGATCTTGGAGGTCACCTGGAAGCTGATCCGGGTCGGGAAGTTTGCCTTAATCACGCCCGTGATGACATCGACCGAGGGTCGCTGGGTTGCCATGATCAGGTGGATGCCGGCCGCCCGCGCCATCTGGGCGAGGCGCTGGATCGCGTTTTCCACTTCTTTGCCCGCCACCAGCATCAGGTCGGCGAATTCGTCGACGATGATGACGATAAAGGGCAGGTCGTTCAGCGGGATCGGCTGTTCTTCATAGATCGGCTTGCCTGTGTCGGAATCGAAGCCGGTCTGGATTTTGTGCATCAGCACTTCGCCGGTGCCGCGTGCGGCGCGGATGCGTTCATTAAATCCGTCGATATTGCGCACGCCCAGTTTCGACATCGCGCGGTAGCGGTCTTCCATTTCGCGCACGGCCCATTTCAGGGCGGTCACGGCCTTGTGCGCTTCGGTTACCACCGGGGTCAGCAGGTGCGGGATATCGTCATAGACCGACAATTCCAGCATCTTGGGATCGATCATGATGAAACGGCATTGCTCCGGCGACAGGCGGTACAGCAGCGACAGGATCATCGTGTTGACGGCAACCGACTTGCCCGAGCCGGTCGTGCCGGCCACCAGCAAATGCGGCATCCGTGTCAGGTCGGCGATGATGGGATCGCCGGCGATATTCTTGCCCAGCACCAGCGGCAGTTTCGCTGTGTGCTTTTCGGATTCTTTCGTCGCCAGCAATTCCTTCAGGAACACCATCTCGCGCTTGGCATTCGGCAGTTCGATGCCGATCGCGTTCTTGCCGGGAACGACAGCGACGCGCACGGCGACCGAGCTCATGGAGCGCGCGATATCGTCGGAGAGGCCGATCACGCGGCTGGTTTTCGTACCCGGCGCCGGTTCCATTTCGTACAGCGTCACGATCGGGCCGGGGCTGACCTTCAGGATGTCGCCCTGCACGCCGAAATCGGCGAGCGTGGTTTGCAGCATCTCGGCGTTTTTCTGCAGCGCGGGTTCGTCCAGTTTCGTCACCGACTGCGCGCGGTCCAGCAGCAGGTCGAGCGACGGCAGCTGCCATTCGTCTTCGGAGGTGCGCAGGTTCAGTTTTTTCTGTTTTTCTTCCTTGGCCGGTTTCGCGGGCTTGTCGCTGCGGATCGACAGGATCGGCTTGCGTTTCGCGGTCAGGGTTTCGTCGGCGGCGGCGGGCTCGGCATCCGGCTCGTCGGCTGCGTCTTCCTTGATGCGGATGCGGCGCGGTTTCGCGGGCGCGTCATTGGTGTAGGTTGTGTGCCATTTGCGGAAAGCGGTAAAGGCGGCTCCCGTGCGCTCCGCCGCGAAAGACGTCACATCGCGCGTGGTCGATAATCCGGCCATCCATTCGCCAAAACCGATGCCGAGCGCCAGCACATAGGTCACAGCGCAGAGCAGCGCCGCCGACAGTGCCACGAACAAGAACGCCATAGTGCCGAGCCAGCCCTGCAGGTTATTGCCGACCGCGTTGTAAATCAGCGCGCCGGCGGAGCCGCCCAGGTACGAGCCCGCGCCGAACATGTCGAAAGACGGCAGGCGTGCAAAAGCGATCGCGCCCAGCAGGACGGAGAAAACAAGCATCGGCAAACGCGCGCCCAAGCCCTGCATCGGCTTGCGCTTCACGATGCGCCAGCCCCAGACCATGAATGCCGCGCCGATCAAAAGCGCCGCCGCGCCCAGCGTCTGCAGCAGCAGGTCGGCGGCATATGCGCCGCTTTTGCCCAGAAAGTTTTGCACGACGGGATTGGTACCCGCCGTATTGAGAGACGGATCTTTCGGATCATAGGTCAAAAGCGCGCCGAACAGCGCGAGACCCGCGCCCGCGAAGGCGACGCCGCCCAGATCGGTCAGGCGGTGGGCGATGAAACTTTGCATGTGGGCCGGCAGAAGCGGCGTTTTGCTGCCGCGTGATTTGACGGAAACCTTGCGCTGCGGCGCGCGCGAAAACAGACCCATGAACCCCCCGGTCGGTGGACAGAACAGCTAAACTCTAAAACCCTCTACAAGTGTAGCAGAGCTGCGAGTCGTCGCGCCATATTTTGTGGTGAAAATTTAGCGGCGGATGGCTTACTTTTTCTTCTCTTCGCCCAGATCCAGCACGCCATTCGGGTCTTTCTCAACCAGATCAGCGACTTGATCATAGACAGAGGCGTTGTCGTTCATCTGCTCGCGCAGCGGCTCGTTCTGCGCGCCCACATTGCGGAAGAAAGTCGCGGCATCGCGCAAAAGTTTCGAGGCAAGCTGGGCGTAGGTGGCCATCTGGTAATTCCTTGATAAGGACAAACAAGCATCGAAAAAATAGCATGGCTTCCGTGTTACCGCACGGAAAAAACTCTACCTGCCATTATGGCAATTTACTTCCGGCGGAAGGCGTGGGACGGGTAAGTACCCAGCATCCGGATATCGGCCGCATAGAACCGCAGCTCGTCGATCGCGTACTGGAACGACACATCCTCCGGATGGCCTTCAAATTCGCAATAGAAGGTGGCCGAATGGAATTTGTTGCCTTCCAGATAGCTTTCCAGTTTCAGGATGTTGATGCCGTTGGTGGCAAAACCGCCCAGCGCCTTGTAAAGCGCGGCCGGAATGTTGTGCACCTTGAACAGGATCGAGGTGATGAATTTCCTGCCCTTCGCGGGAGCCGGCGGTTTCGCGCCTTTGGCAAGCGCGATGAAGCGCGTGGTGTTGCCTTCTTCGTCCTCGATATTCTTTTGCAGGATTTTCAGGCCATACAATTCGGCGGCCAGCGCCGATGCAATCGCGCCATGCGCCTTGTCGTTCATTTCGGCCACCTTCGCGGCGGAACCGGCGGTATCTTCGAACACCACGGGCTTCAATCCCAGCTCCGCGATGATCTTGCGGCATTGGGGCAGGGCGTGGATGTGGGAATAGACGGTCTTGATATCGGATACCTTCGCGCCCTCGACGCCCAGCAGGCAGTGATGCACGGGGATGAAATATTCCGCCACGATCGACAGCGGTGATTTCGGCAGCAAATGATGGATGTCGGCGACGCGCCCGGCGATGGAATTATCGATCGGGATCATCGCATATTTCGCGCGCCCCGTTTCGGCGGCCTTGAACGCCTCCGCAAAGGTCGGGCAGGGCAGCGGTTCCAGCTTGGGGAAGGCGGCAAGGCAGGCCATGTGGGAATAAGCGCCCGCGCGGCCCTGAAACGATATTTTGTCTGTCATGATTTTATTTCTTCGACGTTAAGGCGCGGGGTTGTCGAACCACCGCTTTTTCAGGCCATTCTGCCCCAGATTTTCGCCGCCCGCAATCTCGACGGTCATCATGCCGTGGCGCGTGTCCTGCGATCCGTGCATGTTGTAGTATCCCACGCGCGCGCCCTTGCCGCTTTCCACCAGCGGCAGCGCGATTTTGGCGACGGCCTTCCAGAAACCGCGTTTTTCTTCGCGGCTCGCGTTCAGCATGAAATCGGGGAAGGATTTATAATTCGGGTTCACAATCGCATAGTGTTCCTGCGCCTCTTTGGCGGCCGCGGGCAGCGGCAGCGATTTCATGCCATGCCCGATATCTGTGCCCAGCACATCCAGCTTGTTGTCGGCGAACAGCTGCGCGATGCCCTGTTTCGGATGCGGGTGGAAACTGCGCAGCCGGCCGATGAATTCATGCCCGGGCGTGAACCCGTCGGTCAGCACATGGATATGCACTTCCTGCACTTGCGAATTCGTGTCGTTGCGGCCCATATCGGCAGCCTTGGAAAAATTGGTCAGCCATTGATGGTTGGCGGGATCGACGCGGTTTTTATAAAGGTCAACGAAGGCGTCGGAAATGTCATCCCAGGCCTTGTCATCCGCCTTCGATTTCAAAAAATCGAGCCCGTCGGTGTGGCGCAGGCCGCTGACCGCGATGATGAAACTGGTATTGGCAATCGGCTTGCCCTCCGCCGCCTGCCCGTGCTGCACGGTGCGGGTGGTGGATGTTTGTGCAAAAGCCTTCAGCGCGTTTGTTTGATCGAACCAGTCGGACACGGATGATTACCCCTTGGTCAGTATAATTACATAATGACCACTATTTGGTAAATGTAATTGCGTGGGATAGGGCTAGCGTTTTGTTTTTACGGCTTTTTTCTTTGTCTTTGTCTTCGCCTTGGGCTTTGCTTCGACCGCAGCGGCGCAGGCGGCCCGGGTCCATTCCAGCAGGATATCCTCGTCATCCAGCGCC
>JADYYV010000119.1 GCA_020853455.1 Alphaproteobacteria bacterium
CACAAAGTTCCGGAAAAAGCCGCCAAGGGCTTGATGGAATTTCCAAGGCAGGCGCTCCATGCCGCGCAGCTGGAATTTAACCATCCGGTAACCAATAATAAAGTATCATTCAAGGCGGAACTGCCGGATGATATGCGGCAGCTTATCAAGCAGTTGCAGAAGCTTTGAGATAAATTTTTTCAGTCGGAGGGTTTGTAAAATGGGCATCAGCCTCAGAAAAGAAATCATGAAGAAAGACGAGGAAGTCGATCTTCTTGGCGTCGACCCCACACTGCACAAGGTTTTCGTCGGCCTCGGCTGGGAAGCGCCTGAATCGCAGGACGGCCACCCCGTCGATATCGACGCCTCCGCCTTTATCCTCAACCGCGAGGGCAAGGTGCGCCGCGACACCGACTTTATTTTCTACAACAACCTCGAAACCGATTCCGGCGCGATCCAGCACATGGGCGACAACACGACCGGCGAGAAAAAAGAAGGCGACACAGAAGACGCCGAAGTGATCAAGGTCAGCCTCGATACGCTCGCCTTCGACATCGAAAAGGTCGCGTTTTCCGTCACCATCCACAACGCCGATGACCGCCAGCAGAATTTCGGCGTGGTCAAGAACGCCTATATGCGCGTCGTCAACGCCGAAACGGGATCGGAACTTGCCCGCTTCGATTTGACCGAAGACGCATCCAGCGACAACGCGATGGTTTTCGGCGAGCTGTTCCGCGAGGGGCTTGGCTGGAAATTCAAGGC
The DNA here is from genome assembly GCA_020853455.1 of Alphaproteobacteria bacterium. Taxonomy (GTDB): domain Bacteria; phylum Pseudomonadota; class Alphaproteobacteria; order Micavibrionales; family UBA2020; genus JAPWJZ01. The sequence continues at coordinate 742 of JADYYV010000119.1, forward strand.
GATGGGCGTGGGCTCCAAAGGCGGGCTGTTCGAAATCGCCCGCAACTACGGCGTCAACGTCGCGCCCCCGTAATGGCCGGAAACACAAAATCATTCACGCGCGCCGCAGCGGTTGTCATCGCTGCGGCGTCGCTGTTTTATGCGGCGGCATCCGAAGCCAGCTGCGCCGGGCCTGAAAGCACAGCGCCGTTCGAGATCAGCGTGACGGCGGCATGGAAGGCCGAACATGTGAACGACGGCGATATCGCGGGCTGCCTGCTGACCGCGCAAACGGCGGACGGGCAGAAAATCACCGCCTATACGCCTTACGAATTTATCTGCGCGCTGAAGCCGGACGAAAAAATCAGCGTCGCGCCGTCCTATGCCTGCTGCGACACGGGCTTGCAGGGTGATTTCGTCTGCGGCGTGAAACCGCGCGTGCCGCTGGCTGTCGTCACCCAAACCCCGCTGACGCTTGCGCCCGCCGCGCATGACGCGCGCGCCATCGCCGACCTGATGGCGCGCGGCCTGTCGGGAAAATTGCGGGAGGCCTCCGCGATTGCCAAGTTGCAGGAATATCTGGGCGACCCCGCCTATAGCGAGACCGTCAAAAAACAATTGCCGCAGCTTGAAGCGGCCGTCGATAACGGTACGCTGAAGGACGCCTATACCAAAGGCCTTGTCGCGTCCCTGCTGCTGGCGGGCGAGCCAGATTCACCCAAGCGCACCGGCTGGCGCATCATGCAGTTCGAAGGCGGCATCGATTACGCGCTGACGCCGATCCAGAAAAGCGTCGCGCAGGAACTGCTGGCCGACCCCGCCGCCGCCGAAAAATTCATGCCCGTGCTGGCCGGCCGTTTGCGCCGCGCCGGCGACGACGACCGCGCCTTCCTGCTGTCGGTCGCGGCGCGCAGCGACCAGTCGAAACCGCACATCAACGAAATACGCGACGCGCTGGGCAGCGATATCGATCTGCCGGACGCCGCGCCGGATTCCCGCCCCGCGCCCGCCGACAATGTCGAAGCCATCCGCCGCGAAGCCGAACAGAAAGCGCTTGCCGAAATGATTGCCGCGCGCACGGCGCAGCGCGCGGTTTACCTGCCGCTTTTGAAAAAAATCGCCTGCACGGGCGAAACGGGGCAGGTGACGATCGGTTCGGTTTATAAAACCACGCTGGATTGCGCGGCGACGCCCTGATTTGCCAATTATGAAAATAATAAAAATCCTGCGCATTCCTTGACAATCCCGGGGTTGCGCCCCATTTTCATCACACAATACAGGATAGACCCGCATATAAAATCGAAAGGTGCTTAACATGCTGACAATCGGCCAGAAATTCCCCGAATTCAAACTCACCGGCGTCGTTTCCGACGACCAGAAAACCGCTTTCAAGGAACTGACCAACGCTTCCTTCAAGGGCAAATGGCTGGTGCTGTTCGCCTGGCCGAAAGATTTCACCTTTGTCTGCCCCACCGAAATCGCATCGTTTGGCAAACTGAACAAAGACTTCGCTGACCGCGACGCGCAGGTGCTGGGCCTCTCGACCGACAGCGACTATGTGCATCTGGCGTGGAAACAAAACCACAAAGACCTGAAGGATCTGCCCTTCCCGATGCTGTCCGACATCAAGCGCGAACTCTCGACCGCGCTCGGCATCCTCCATGCGGATGCGGGCGTCTGCAACCGCGCGACCTTCGTCGTCGATCCGAACGGCGTCATCCGCCACGTGTCGGTCAACGACCTGAAAGTCGGCCGCAACGTGAACGAAGTGCTGCGGATCCTCGACGCGCTGCAAACCGACGAACTGTGCCAGTGCAACTGGAACAAGGGCGAAGACACCCTGTCGAAAAAAGCGGCCTAACCGCCGCGATCCAAAAAAAGCCCCGCTGGCAACAGCGGGGCTTTTTTTTAAGAGCCAGAGACCCTGTCATTTATAGTCTAGCTCATGATCCGGCTCTGGCTTGGGTCCGATTTTTGTTTGTTTTGTTTCCCTGTCGTACTGGATGCAGTAGACATCTCGAAACATTTCAAGTTTTGTGCTTTTGTTGAATATCCATTGAAAAGATATGCCATCAATTTCATCCCAAGGACAATTTGGGTAAGGGTCTGGATTAGCCGCAAAACCCACTCTCCACTTGCCGTCGCCATCGTCCAATGCTGCTATTAAAATTACGATTTTTTCGTTTTTGAAACTAGTAGCCCACCATCGCAATGCATATACAGCATGCACGGCAAACGTAACTCCCTGCTTTGATACTTGGTATGGTGAGGTTTTGACGATATGCATAACTGGTTATTTAAACGGAAATTTTGCTCTAAATACTAAGAAATCCCCGCAGCGAAAATTTCGGCTTCGCCGCCGCCTGTTTCAGCACCTGCGCGGCGTGGCCGGTTTTGTCGAAACCTTCGCGCACGATGCCGATCAGTGCGAGGGTGACTTTTTCGGGCAGGCCGCCGTCGCGCGCGTAATCCTGCGCGACCGTCACAATCATGCGCAGCGCGGCCGCAAATGTCTTGCCGTGTTCCAGGTGGTTGGCGCGCGGCCTGTTCAATACTTCGGCCACATCCAGCGCGGCCTTGAATTTTTCGGCGCGGGGCAGGGGGGCGGTAATTGCCGACCAGCGCTCCGAAGCCGCCGCGTCGATTTCCGCATCGGGCTTATTCTGTTTCACGGTCGCGCGCAGGATGGTCGCGATAGATGCCGCGTCGCGCGCCTTGCCCATTTCTTCCAGCAGCAGATGGCGGGCGGTATCCTTCAGCGCGTCTTCATTCGCGGCATGGCCGAGGCCCAGCGCGCCGATGAGCGCGACGCGTTCATTGAAATTGGGAATTTTGCGCGCATCGGCAAAGGCGCAAATGGTGGCATCCATCTTTTTCGCCGTATAGCGCGCCAGCGCCTTGTCCTTGTGCGATACCGCCAGCAAGCCATCAAAAGCTTTGTCGCAGGTGATGTCGCGCGCGTTTTCAAACAGTTTCTGCGCGAACAGCCGGTGCGCGGCGGGCTGCGATGCCTGTTCGAACAATCCGGCGAAAACATCGGGCAGCTTGTCATGTGCGGTTTCGGACAGCGTGTTCAGCGTTTTGGTGATGACGGTATCCAGCATCGAGGTGTCGGATTCGACAGCGGCGTATTTGCGCAGTTCGCGCGCCGCCGCCCCCGCATGGCCTTCCGACAAATGCGCCGCAATCGACGCCAGCAGCACGCCGCGCGTTGCGCTGGGCAGTTCCTTGCGTGCGGTGCTGGCAAAAGCGTGAAGCATGTCGTCCCCGTTTTTCAAAACTAGAGGTATTCTGTCACATGGGAGTTAAGGTGCGGTAAATATGGCAAGGTGATATGGATTATTTCACTATACGCCGTTAAGTTGCTTTTCGTATTCGCGAAAGGGCGTGACGAATCAAACTCCGCGCCGCCGGAAATAACCAAAACAGCCCGCAAAAGCGCGTTACAACGCGTAACGCCGCCCGCATTTTTAAAAAAATTTTTCACCCTGCAAGCGATTGCGCATGCTGCAAAACCCTGCGTGACAACGCGTGTATAACGCCAAAAACGCATTGAAACATGAGGTCAAAGTTGAGAGAATTTAATCAGGCTCTATAGCCGCGCGCAGCAGGCGCACCGTTCCGCAAAACAGCATGATTTTCAGGCCGCGATAAGCGGGCTGCAATATCGTTGCGAAAACGCTGCACCGCAGCATCTTTTATAACCCTTAAGTACCGGATTTTATTATGTTTCTGGCTTCCGTTTTCGGTTGGCAATCGCCCCTGCTTGGTTTAACTAATTGTCCATGCCTCAGGCGTATCATTGAGGAAGCAAAAATCCTTATTCAGCAGGTGTTTCGCATGTCTAAATCCCCCCAAAAAGACCGCCTTATCCAAAACGCATTGATCGCGTCGCGAGAAGGGAAAGGGGTGAAGAAAGAAAACCAGCTGCTGCACGAATTCCTGAGTGCGTTTTACCAGCAGGTGCCGCCCGACGATTTGCAGGGCTGGAAAGCCGAAGACCTGTCGCGCGTGGCGGGGTCGATGTGCGACTGGGCGCATGAGCGCGCCAGCGCGCAGGTGAAGGTGCGCGTGTTCAACCCGGAACTGAAACGCGACGGCTTGCACATTCCGCACACGGTCATCCAGATCGTCAACGACGACATGCCCTTCATCATCGATTCCATCGCGTCCGCGCTTTTGAGCAAGGGCTTGAACATCGACGTGCTGTTCCACCCGATCCTGTCCGTCGCGCGCGACGGCAGCAAGCTGAAATCGGTGCAGGCCGGCAAGCATGCCGATGCGAAACTGGTTGAATCCTGCGTCTATGTGCAGCTGGAACAGATGCTGACGACCGACGCGATGCGCAAATTGCAAACCGCGCTGGAACAGACGCTGGGCGATGTGCGCGCCGCCACCACCGACTGGCGCGGCATGCTGGGCAAAATCGACGAGGTGTCGCTGTTCGCCGAAGGTTTTGCGAAAAACCACGACAAGCACGATTTGCAGGAATCCCGCGATTTCCTCGCCTATGTGAAAAACAACAACTTCACGCTGCTGGGCTATCGCGCCTATAACGTCGCGGGCGGCAAGGCTTCGACGCTGGCCGGTTCCAGCCTTGGCATCCTGAAGGGCGGCCGCGTGATCGAGATCGGCGACGACGCCGAAAACCGCCTGATCGAAGGCCTGCGCCAGTCGCGCTGGGCGGTGTCGATCGGCAAGCTGGTCGGCGAAATTTCGACCGTCCACCGCCGCGTGCCGATGGATGCGATCGTCGTGAAATCGGTGAACGCCAAGGGCGACCTGACCGGCATGCATATCTTCGTCGGCCTGTTCACGTCATCCACCTATTCCTGCCGCACGAGCGAAATACCGATGGTGCGCCAGAAGGTTGCCGAAACCATCGAACATGCGGGCTTTATCCGCGGCACGCACGACTACAAGGCGCTGGAACATATCCTTGAAAAAATGCCGCGCGACGAATTGTTCCAGGTGTCGTCCGAAGACCTGCAAAAACTCTCGCTCGGCATCCTGCGCCTGCAGATCAAGCAGCGCGTCGCGCTGTTTTCGCATATGGACACGATGGGGCAGCATATGTCGTGCCTGCTCTATGTGCCGCGCGACCGCTATAACACCAAATTCCGCCTGCAGGCCGAATGCATCCTGGAACAGGGCTTGAGCGGCCGCGTGGCGAACTTCTTCACCACGCTCGACGACAGCCTGCTGGCGCGCCTGCTGTTCACCGTGCGCGTCGAAGACGGCGGCGCGTCCTATGACCACGCGAAACTGGAAGGCCAGCTGATCGAATTGTCGCGCGAATGGGACGAACGCCTGAAAAAAGTCCTGATCGACGTCTATGGCAAGATCAAGGGCGAGGAGCTGGCCGCGACCTATGGCCGCGCCTTCCCGTCGGGCTATCATGAATCGATCGAAATCCGCAACGCCGTGCACGATATCCGCCAGCTGGAAACGATGGTGCATAACGACGCCGGCAACGATATCCGCGTCGAATTCTACCGCCTGCACACCGCGCCCAGGGGCGAATTCCGCCTGAAGGTCTATCACGAAGCGAAACCCGTTCCGCTGTCCGACATCCTGCCCGTGCTGGATGCGATGGGCTTCAAGTCCGAATCCGAAATGCCCTATGAAGTAAAGCCGATGGGCTATGGCGGCGCGATCTGGATCCATGATTTCGTGCTGAAGGGCGCCGAAGATATCGAGATCGACAAGGTAAAACAGAATCTGGAG
>JADYYV010000120.1 GCA_020853455.1 Alphaproteobacteria bacterium
CCCGCGCAAGGCAAGGTGAATGTCAAAACCGCGCTTCTTTCACAAGAAGTTCCGGCGGCGTCGGGCGAGAATCGCGCCGTGCCGCCGGAACTGATTGCGAACGCTCCGAAAGAGCTGATCGCGCAGCGCATGATGGCGGGGCTCGACAAATACGCGCTCACGCACCGCATGCAGTCGCAGCAGGGCATCCAGACAGCGTTTTGATTTTTAGAAATTTTCTATCTTCTGTATCGCCGTATATTACGGCGCATCTGCACGTTTCCCTCTCCCCCGCGCTTGCGGCGGGAGAGGGTCAGGGTGAGGGGGCGGTTCACGCATCATGGTCCGGCTTCTGCCTCACCACCCCCTCATCCCGGCCTTCTCCCGCCGCAAGCGCGGGGGAGAAGGAGAATCCGGCATTTTTTTCGGTTACGCATTTCCAGGCAACCTGTGGCATGATCGGTCCATGAACATCGTCGTGCAGACAGCGTCACCCACATCCACAACCGGCGTGCTTTTCATCGGGCAGCAGCGCTATGACTGCACGCTGGGGCGCACGGGCGTGACGCTTGATAAATGCGAAGGCGACGGCAAGACGCCGATTGGCACATACCCTTTGCGCTATGTGCTGTACCGCGCCGACCGCATCGAAAAACCGGACACCGGAGTACCGCTGCATGAACTGACGCCCGATACCGGCTGGTGCGAAGATCCCGCGCATGGCGATTACAACAAGCAGATCACCCTGCCGCACGAATCCACCCATGACCGCATGACGCGCGACGACAACCTGTACGATATCTGCGTCATCATCGGGTATAACGACACCAATATCGTGCCGGGCCGGGGCAGCGCGATTTTCATGCATCTGGCCCGCCCCGATTTCACGCCGACGGCGGGCTGCGTGGGGCTGAGATTCGCCGACCTTGTGGAAGTGCTGAAGCAGTTGGATTCTTCCAGCCTTATCACGGTCTTGCCGCCGCCCGATTCACGCCCTTGACCTTGTTTTGGAAAGTCTTATGATGCCCTTCATTCCAGAGGGAGCCGTATTATGCCAAAATCAAACCTGCAGACCCGCGACGACGACGAACAAGAAGAAAAAGCCGTCCCCACGAACGTGTCCGGCCAGCGCCTGAAATCTTTCCTCGAGCGCATCGAGCGTCTGGAAGAAGAGAAAAAAGCCCTCGCGGAAGACATTCGCGACGTTTACAGCGAAGCGAAAAGCCTGGGCTTCGAGGTCAAGATCATGCGCAAAATCGTCTCATTACGCAAAACCAACGTCGAAAAACGGCGCGAGGAAGCCGAGCTGCTCGAGCTTTACATGTCGGCAATCGGCATGGCGGAATAATTCCCCTACGGGATTAGGAAAACCAGACGCAAAAAAGTTAAGGATTTAAACGGCAAAGGCTTTTATACTGGCCTCTGCCGTATTATCCTTGATGCCACGGCTTTACGGCTTTCCTCGAAGGGCACCCGCACCTAAAAATGAAACAGCGCGCATATATTCCCCTGGTCTTCGCGGCGGCCCTGTCGCTCGGCATCACCACCACTTCCGCCTTCGCGCAGGAAGCGGTCACGTTCGAGGATGCGATCTCCGCCTTCAACTACGGCGACAACGATCTTGCCAACAAACATTTCTGGAAGCTGGCGGGGCAGGGCGATGCGCGCGCGCAGTATTACCTCGCTTACATGCTCGATGCGGGCCTTGGCACCGGTCAGGACATGAACGGCGCCGCCAACTGGTACAAAAAATCGGCCGAGCAGGATTTCCTGCCCGCAGTCGTCTATATGGGCTACATCTATTCGCAGGGTCGCGGCGTTGCGAAGGATGAAAAAGAAGCGTTCAAGTGGTACACGCGCGCCGCCCAGATGGGCGACGCGGTCGCGCAGAACAACCTCGCCACCATGCTGCTGGTCGGCAAGCCCTACACGAAAAACGCGCCGCTCGCCGCGCAGTGGTTCCTACAATCCGCGATGCAGGGCAATATGCGCGCGCAATACAACCTTGCCACCATGTACCGCACCGGCGACGGCGTGGGCCGCAATTATAAAGAAGCGCTGAAATGGTACGGCTTCGCCGCCAACCAGGGCGACATGTATGCGCAGAACGCGCTGGGTTACATGTACCGCAAGGGTCTTGGCACCGAACGCCTGCCCGCGGATGCGACCGAAGAACAAAAAGCGGCACTGGATCTTGCGAACAAACAGCAGGCGATCGAATGGTACCGCCGCGCCGCCGAACAGGGCCACATGAAATCGCAGATGGCGCTGGCCGTCATGTATGAACTGGGCGAAGCGGGGTCGGAGCGCGGCCCCGACGAAGCGGCCGTCTGGTATTTCAGCGCGGCGCGCCAGGGCAACGAACGCGCGATGCACCGCCTTGGCTATTTCTATGAACGCGGCCCCGAAGCCTGCCCGACCGACAAGACCTGCGAACGCCCCGAGCGCGAAGGCCGCGGCCTGCCCAAAGACGACAAGGAAGCGCTGAAGTGGTACAGAAAAGCGGCCGAGGAAAAGAACTACACCCCGTCCATCATCGCGCTCGCCCGTTTCTACCAGAACGGTCTGGGCGGTTTGCGCAAAGACCCGAAAAAGGCGCTGGATCTTTTTAACAAGGCCGCCGGCCGCAGCGATCCCGTCGGGATGCTGGAACTGGCGCGCATCTACCGCGAAGGCTCCGGCGTGCCCAAGGATAACGTGCGCGCGCTGCAATGGTACGGCCTTGCCTACCAGACGCTGCAAGAGCAGGGCAAAAACCCGAAAGGCCCGCTGCCCGATCCCGATCTTGAAACGGAAGCGACCAAGTGGCGCATTTACCTGCGCAACAACATGTCGAAAAACGACATCGAAAACGCGACCCGCCTGATCAACCAGTGGCGCCCGACCTATGTCAGCGACCCCGGCAGCCAGCCGCTCTTCTACGACAAGTAGGATTTCCATGACGAAAAAAGGCGCAGACTCCCCCGAACACGGCCTGATCATCGGGCTTTCCGCCGTTGCCTGCGCGGTCGAGGGGCATGAACCCAAAGTTTTCATCGTGCGCGGGGCGGCACACGCATTATCTGCGGGCGTGCATCCGACCAACGAAGAAGGCGACGCGCTGCCCTTCGGCCCCTTCGACCCGCAACGCCATGCCACGCTGGAAATCGGCCTGCGCGGCTGGGTGAAGGAACAAACACCGCTCAACCCCGGCTATGTCGAACAGCTTTACACCTTCGGCAACCGCGGGCGCTATGCGGGCGACGCGGCGGAATCGTCGCGCGTTATTTCCATCGGCTATCTTGCGCTCACCTATCAGGAAAAAACCCGCACGACGGATAACGTGTTCTGGGGCGACTGGTACAGCTATTTCCCGTGGGAAGACTGGCGCAGCGGCAAGCCCAAGATCATCAGCGACGTGATCGAGCAGGGGCTGAAGCGCTGGATCAATGCCGGCGAAACCAAGGAAGAAAAAAACGGCCGCCGCACGCGCACCAATCTTCTGTTCGGCCTCGACGATATTCCGTGGGACGAGGAAAAGGTGCTGGAGCGGTATGAGCTGCTGTACGAAGCCAAGCTTGTGTACGAAAGCATCCGCGACAAGGGCATCAAGGTCGATTACGTCCTTGTCCCCGGACGCTCCATGCTCTACGACCACCGCCGCATCCTTGCGACCGCGATGGGCCGTTTGCGCGGCAAGCTGAAATACCGCCCCGTGGTGTTCGAGCTGATGCCGCCCGAATTCACGCTGCTGCATTTGCAAAAAACGGTCGAGGCGATTGTCGGCCATACGCTGCACAAGCAGAACTTCCGCCGTCTGGTGGAGGGATCGGGCATGGTCGAGGAAATCCCCGGCAAGAAATCCGCCGAAGCGGGCGGCCGCCCCGCCGCGCTGTTCCGCTTCCGCAAGGATGTGGTTTTCGAGCGCCCCGCCCCCGGCGTGAAACTCTCGCCGGCGATGGGCTGATCGTCTAACGCTCCGTTTTAATTCACGGCTTCGGTTTCGTTTTTTTGAACCGCGCGGTTTTCGGTGCGGGCAGGTTGCTGCCCGTGCCGCCCGTCAGAGCCTTTGTCATGGCGGCGGCGCGCGTGGTGGCGATCGTCGATTTCAGGGCGCGGCCCGCTGCGGGATCGCGCATCGCGTCGCTGATATATTTGCGAATCATTGTGCCTTGCGCGCCTTCGACGTTTTTCGTGTAAGAAATCGCGGTATTTCCTCCCGCGTCCTTCGCCTGCGCATCCGCCCCCGCCTCCAGCAGCAGCGCGACGGATTCGGGATTGCCGCTGCGCGCCGCCAGCATCAGCGGCGTCATGTTATTTCTTGCGCCCATTTCGACAGACGCGCCCTTGCGGATCAGCAGGTCGACCATTTCGGGGCGTTTGGCGGCGATCGCGTGGTGCAGCACGCTGTAATCGTCGTCGCGGTCTTCGCGCCAGCGCCACGCATCGGGGTTGTCGGCGAAAATGTCCAGCACCAGCGGCATGTTGCCGTCGGTTACGGCGGCAATGAATTTAAAGCTGTCGAGAATGGTGTATTTCGGCCGCGTCACACCGTGCGTCCCGGCCTTTTGCTGAAGCTGGCGGTTTTCGGCGCGGCCACGTTGGTTTCCGTGCCGCCCGATACGGCGGTCGTGATGCCCGCCAGCGTCTGCAGTTTTTCGCCTTCGGCCAGCTGCGCGCTGGTGACCTGCGCGGCGCGTTCCTTTTCTTTTTCGGCGGCGGCCTGAATGGTGCGGCGGTCTTCAAGCGCCTTCAGGAATTCGAAATTGGTTTCATAGGTGGCGACGCGCATTTGTGTTTCGATGGCGGGGTCTGTGAAGTCTACCTCCGCGCCGTTTTGCATCAGCACGGTCGCAATCTCCAGCCGGCTGGCGCGGATCGCCTGCATCACCGGCGTCGTTTCTTTTTCCTGCGGCTGGCGGATGTAATTGGCGGGGTCGTCATAGGGGACGGGTTCGGTCGCGGCGGCGGTGCCGCGCGGGTTGATCAGTTTCGCAAAAATGTCTCGCAGCGCCATGTGATGCCCTTTCACCGGAATCGATGGCCAATCATATCATGCGATTGCTTATGAAAAGGTAAAGTGACGGGTGATTCTTATATACTGGCCGCAGGATTGCCGAAACAGTGCCTAAACCGGCCCGAAATTCATCTGTAACATACTGAATTTATTAGAAAATAAATTATGCTCAAGTTAATCATATCTTCATTGACTTATGCTCTAATGGATTATATATCTTATACTCAGAGAGAGCAGAAAACGGTCCGGCCTTAAAGGGACCGAAACTTAGGAGCCAAAACGATGTTCGACCAAGTCAACCAGATCCCCGCCCTTGCCTTCACCCCCGCCGTCGCGCGCGAAACCGCGCCGCTGTACGAAAAGGTCAAGCGCGTCGTCAACGAACTGGACTGGGCGACTTACGCACCCTACATCCTCGAAATCAACCGCCTGAAAAAAGAAATGGGCGCGGTCGTGCTGGCGCATAACTACATGACCCCCGAAATCTTCCATTGCGTGTCCGACTTCGCGGGCGACAGCCTGCAGCTCGCGCAGCAGGCCGCGAAAACCGAAAGCCAGCTGATCATTCAGGCGGGCGTGCATTTCATGGCTGAAACGTCCAAGATTTTGTCGCCGGAAAAAACGGTTCTGATCCCCGACATGAAGGCCGGCTGCTCGCTCGCATCCTCCATCACCGCCGCCGATGTGCGCCTGCTGCGCCAGAAATTCCCGGGCGTGCCGATCGTGACCTATGTGAACACCTCCGCCGATGTAAAGGCGGAATCGGATATCTGCTGCACCTCCTCCAACGCGCTGAAAATCGTGGAATCGCTGGAAAGCGACACGGTGCTGATGATCCCCGACCAGTTCCTCGCCCGCAACATCGCGCGCCAGACCAAAAAGAAAATCCTCACCTGGCAGGGCGCATGTGAAGTGCATGAACGCTTCACCGCGAACGACATCATCAAGTTCCGCAAGGCCTATCCGGGCGCGATGGTGCTGGCGCATCCGGAATGCCCGCCCGAAGTCTGCGCGGAAGCGGATTTCAGCGGCTCGACCAAGGCGCTCGCCGATTACGTGACCGAAAAACAGCCGAAGAAAGTCGTGCTGATCACCGAGTGCTCGATGTCCGACAACATTTCGGCCAATAACCCGAACGTGGAATTCCTGCGCCCCTGCAACCTGTGCCCGCACATGAAGCGCATCACGCTGCCGAAGATCCTGCAATCGCTGCAGACCCGCACGACCGAAGTGCATGTCGACCCCGCGATGGGCCTGCTGGCCAAACGCGCCGTCGACCGCATGCTGGAAGCGTCGAAGTAATAATAAGAAGAAAAAAAGGACTACCGCCATGACCGCAGAAATCAAAGACAAAGCAGATGTTGTGATCGTTGGATCGGGCGCTGCCGGACTGTTCGCAGCACTAACCCTCGCACCGCGCCGCGTCCTCGTCCTCTCCGAAAAACCGCTGGGCGGCGTTTGCGCTTCCGCATGGTCGCAGGGCGGTATCGCGGCGGCGGTCGCGCCGGAAGACACAACCGAAAGCCATGTCGCCGACACCCTGAAGGCCGGCGCCGGCATCACCGATGTCGATGTCGCCCGCACGCTGGTCGAAGCCGCGCCGAAATATATCGAACTGCTGGCCAAATACGGCGTGAAATTCGAGCGCGATGAAAACGGCGCATATAAACTCTCCCGCGAAGCCTGCCATGCCCGCCGCCGCGTGTTGAAGGCCGCAGCCGGCGACGGTTTCGGCGCGGAAATGATGCGCGCACTGGTCGAAGCCGTGCGCAACACCCCCTCGATCGTGTATGTCGAAGGCGTCTCCGCCGAACGCCTTGTCCGCCGCGACGGCGCGACGATGGGCGCGGTGCAGGGCGTTCTCTGCCGCCGCATCGCGGATGGCAAGGCAGTTGTTTACGCGGCGCCCGCTGTGCTGCTGGCAACCGGCGGCCTGGGCGGCTTGTTCGCCGCAACCTCCAACCCGCTCCATGCGATTGGCCGCGGCGTTGCGATGGCGGCGCGCGCGGGTGCGGTTCTGTCCGACCTTGAATTCGTGCAGTTCCACCCGACCGTGCTGGATATCGGCGAAGACCCGGCACCGCTCGCAACCGAAGCGCTGCGCGGCGAAGGCGCATATCTCGTCAACTCGCGCGGCGAACGCTTCATGCTGGATTACCATGAAGCGGCCGAGCTTGCCCCCCGCGACGTCGTGTCGCGCGGCATCTTCGCGCAAATTCAAAAGGGCCAGAAAACCTATCTGGACTGCCGCCATATCGATACCGCGCATTTCCCCGCGCTGCTGCAGGCGGCGGGGCGCGCCGGTTTGAACCCGAAACGCGACCTGATCCCCGTGATGCCCGCCGTGCATTACCACATGGGCGGCGTCGCAACCGACCTGAACGGCCGTGCCTCGCTGCATGGTTTGTGGGTGGCGGGCGAAGCCGCCGCAACCGGGTTGCACGGCGCAAACCGCCTGGCATCCAATTCGCTGATGGAAGCGATCGTGATGGGCGCGCGCGCCGCCGAAGACATGGCGGCATTCGTGGCAAAGGGCCAGCCCGCGCCCCGCATCAACCTTGCCGACCTGCCGAAACTGCCCGCTGCCGATATGGAGAACGAACGCCAGCAGCTGCGCGACATCATGACCGACCTGGTGGGCGTGATCCGCAACGAACAGGGCATGAAGGACGCGATCCGCGAATTGTCCGTCATCGGCGCGAATGCCGAAACCCGCGACACCAAAACCGCCGATATGGCGCTGGTCGCCCGCATGATCGCTTCCTGCGCGCTTGCCCGCACCGAATCGCGCGGCGGCCATTGCCGCGCCGACTACCCGATGCCGGTGAAAGCGTTCCAGAAACGCACCTTCACCACGCTGAAAGAGGTTGAAGGCATCACGGCGGCCGCGCTACTCTCCCGCAAAGCCACGCGCGAAACCGCCGCTTAAGGAGATAGAGCCATGACGACGCTGCCCGCATCCCTGCCGATGGTGATTTTGGAACCCTTGGTGAAAATGGCGCTGGCCGAAGATCTGGGCCGCTGCGGCGATATCACCAGCAATTCGACCGTCCCCGCCGAAACGCGCAGCCGCGTCGTGATCGCCAGCCGCGAAGAAGGCCGCATCGCGGGGCTCGATCTTGCCGAACTTGCCTTCAAGCTTGTCGATCCGACCCTCACCGTCAAACGCCTGAAATCCGAAGGCGCCGATGTGAAAAAGGGCGACGAAGTGATGGAGGTGGAGGGCAAGGCACGTTCGATTTTAACCGCCGAGCGCGTCGCGCTGAACTTCGTCGGCCGCATGTCCGGCATCGCCACGCTGACGCTGAAAATGGTGCGTGCTGTCGGCAATCACAAGGCGCGCATCGCCGCCACCCGCAAAACAACCCCCGGCCTGCGCGCGATTGAAAAATACGCGGTTCAGGTAGGCGGCGGCATTCCGCACCGCTACGGCCTTGATGACGCTGTCCTGATTAAAGACAACCATATCGCGATGGCGGGCGGGGTGAAGATTGCCATCCGCAATGCGAAACAGAATATCGGCCATACCGTGAAGATCGAATGCGAAGTCGATAACCTCCAGCAGCTGCAAGAAGTGCTGGACGAAGGCGTCGATATCGTGATGCTCGACAACATGAGCCTTGATGACATGGCAGCCGCCGTGAAACTGGTGGCGGGGCGCGCGGTGATCGAGGCGTCGGGCGGCGTGACGCTCGACCGTATCCCCAAAATTGCGGCGACAGGCGTTGACCTTATATCATCGGGTGCTGTCACCCACAGCGCGCCCAATTTCGATGTCGGCCTCGATTACAAGACGGCTGCTTAATTTTCGACAAATCGTCTATTCTCGCCACCCCGCCGACGGGCGGGGTCTGGATGCGGCGCAAGCCGCTTTTATAAAGACGCTTCGCGTGCCGGACCCCGCCCGTCGGCGGGGTGGCGGGTGAAACAAGTCTTTGAAAATAAATATCTTTACACTGTAAACACCCGCCGTTTATGAAAAAATAACCTGTGTTTCGTAGAATAGGGGCACGCTTTGCCCTTATCAGGAGTTTTTCATGGCTGATTCTGTCGCTCCGGTCGTATCCGAAACCGGCTTCGATCCCGGAATGATCAACGAATTTAAAAAAGGCATTTTCTACCGCGACCCCGAGCGTGTGAAGCGCGCGCTGGATGCAAAGGTCGAGGTCGATACGCCGGTCAAGGGCCGCCACCCGCTGCATATGCTGATCGGTTTCGATCACAGCGACATGCCCGACGATATCCGCCGTTCCATCAGCGAGGATGAATTCGAAGCGCGCACCACCGCCATCGTCAACATGCTGTTCGAACACGGCGCGAAAGTGGCCGAGCCTGAAAAATACACCACACGCAATTTCAACGTGCTGGCCGACCGGCTGCTGCTGGCCGACAACCTGGTCGACCTTTCGACCGTGGTCGTCCATGCGATCGATGAATCGCTCTCGCAGGGCGGCAAGCCGTACCAGCCCGACCCGAAAAAAGTCATTCAGGCGTCATTGCAGGGCGCGGGCGAAAACGTCGATATCAGCGGCCATGTGAATTCGGTGCTGACCGCGCTGGAGCGTTTGCACAACACGGTCGTCGCGCGCCTGCAAAACCCCACATCGGATCTTGAAAAGCAGATCGTCGCGCAGCACGGCCCGCAGGTGCAGGAATTCACCAAGCCGTTCCGCCGCCCGCCCGTGCGCAGCATCATCGAGGATTTGTTCCCGCAAGGGCAGGTGCCGCAGGAAATCGACGACGCGCTGACGCAGATGAACGGCGCGTTCAGCGGGCGCGGCCGCAACACGCCCGGCGAATATGTGTCGCAGATCGAAAAGAAAACGCCACAGCAGGTGCTGGCGGAAATCAAGGAAACCTTCGTCGGCCTGAACGAACTGAAGAACGAGGCGCGCAGCCTTGTGTTCCGCCAGAGCTTCGATGCCGTGACCAAGGATACCGCATCGCCGGACCGCGTCTATGGCGAGGTCATCATGGGCAATGAAGGCCTCGGCAAATCGGAATTTTTGCGCAAGAAAGCGGAGCTGCTGGTCGCGCTCGACCTTGCCGGCGACAAATACGTCGAATTCTCGCAGCGCAATTCGGGCGCTGCCAGCATCGGCCTGCCGCCGAAAGCCCTGGCGGCGATTTTCGCGCAGGCCGATATCATCAACCTCGAAATTCCCGAACCCATCAACGACGGCCGCCCCGATATCGCCGATTTCGGCAAACGGCTGATCGGCGCGCTGCAATTGTCGCTGGAAGGCCGCGAAAAGCCGCCCGTGCTGCTGCTGTCGGGCAAGCCCGAAACCATCGGCGAATTGCTGGCGGCGAACCCGACGCTGAAGCCGCTGATCGGCGGCTATACGAAACTGGAAGACATGAAATCGGACGCGCTGTCGGAAATTCTGCAACGGAAACTGAAGGACGAACACAAGCTGACGATCGCGCCCGACGCGCTGAAGCATATCCTTGCCTCTATCGAAGACACCCGCAAGGATATCGGGTCGAAGGATTTCACCAACGCCTATGAAATCGCCAATATCGTGACGCGCCTGCCGGATGCGGTGGCGACGCGCGTGATGGGCGGCGAAAGCCCGGGCGACCCGCAAAGCGCCGAAAACCGCGTCGTGACGCTCGACGACGCCAAGTCGCTGAACCTGCGCAAGATACTGGCGGGGCCGCTGCTGGCCAAAAAACCAAGTATCGGGTTCTGATATAGCCCGTTCTTTCGAAAAAGCCCCTGCAAACAGGGGCTTTTTTGTTGCGCGCGGGGGTTTTCAAACGGGGCGAAGCGGATTATAGTCGGGCGGAAAGAAAAAATCGCATCATGTCTCCCGAAACCGCGCCCCTTTATATCCTTGCCCTGCTCGTCACCATTGGCGCCGCAGGGGGGTATTTGTCGGGCCTGCTGGGCGTGGGCGGCGGCGGCCTTTTCGTGCCGGCGCTTTATTACACCATGACGGCTTTCGGCTTTGACGATTCACATGCCATGCATATTTCCGTCGCGACGTCGCTGCTGATCGTTTTTGCGACGGGCAGCACCTCGGCGGTTGCGCATTACCGGCGCGGCGGCGTCGACGTGGCGCGGCTGAAATCATGGGGGCCGTATATTTTGCTGGGCGTGCTGGTGGGCGCGCTTTTCGCCTCCGCCGTCAACGGCGCGATCCTCAAGAAAATTTTCGCCGTCATGACGCTTTTGATCTCGATCCAGATGGCCATCGGCCGCGAACGCTCGGCCGAAAACCCGATTGAATGGCTGACGGTGCGCATACAGCGCGCGCTGTGCGTTTTCGTCGGCGGCATTTCGTCGATGATCGGCGTGGGCGGCGCGGTGCTGACCGTGCCGCTGATGACCCATAGCGGGCTGACCATGCAAAGGGCGGTCGGCACGGGCGCGGCGCTGGGCGTGATTATTTCGCTGCCGGGTTCGCTGGGCTTCATGATCGGCGGGCTGCTGAACGATATCGAAGGCCTGCCGCCCTATTCGATCGGCTATGTCAATCTGGCGGCCGCGGCCGCGATCATCCCGACCGCGATGCTGCTGGCGCCCGTGGGCGTCAAGATGTCGCACGCCATGCCGCGCCAGAAGCTGCGCCGCGTTTTTGCCGTCGTGCTGGCAATCGTTTCCATCCGTATGTTTATGAGCTGATAATATGGCGCGCATGGCCGATAAAAAACCGGTGAAGAAAGAAAAGGCGGAACCGTCGCTAAAGCCGGTCGCCGCATGGCTGTTTTTCTGCGCGGGCGCGGTGTTCGTGATGGCGGTCATCGGCGCGATCACGCGTCTCACGGAATCGGGGCTTTCCATCGTGCGCTGGGAACCGCTCGCGGGCGCGCTGCCGCCGCTGGATGCCGAGGGCTGGAACAAGGCCTTCGCCGCGTATAAAGAAAGCCCGCAGTATTTAAAGGTCAATAGCGGCATGGAGCTGGAGGCCTTCAAGAAAATTTTCTTCTGGGAGTGGATACACAGGTTATGGGGGCGGCTGATCGGCGTATTTTACGCGCTGCCGCTGGTGTTTTTCTGGGCGCGTATCCCGCGCGAGCGTCGCGCCGCGTTCCTTGGCATTTTGGGCCTTGGCGCGTTGCAGGGGTTTATCGGCTGGTGGATGGTGAAAAGCGGCCTTGTGAACGAACCGGCGGTCAGCCATTACCGCCTGGCCGCGCACCTGATGCTGGCGGTGGTGATTTACGCCTGCCTGTTCCGTCTTGCGCTTGTGATCGGTTTGCGCCCGTCGCGCGACGCGTCGAAACTGTCGGGCCTGCGCAAATTCACCAAGGCCTGCATCGGCGCGGTGCTGCTGACCATGACCTGGGGCGCGTTCACGGCGGGGCTCGATGCGGGGCTTTTGTACGGCGACACCTTCCCCTTTATGGGCGCAAATTTATGGCCGTCGGAAATGTGGCAGGTGCAGCCGTTCTGGAAGGCGTTTTTCGCCGAACACGCAACCGTGCAGTTCACGCACCGCGTACTGGCCGTGCTGACATTCATTAAAATCATGGTGCTGGTAAAGCGCGGCCTGCCGTTCAACCCGCCCGCGCGCATCCGGAAATTATTGATCGCGCTGGCGCTGACGGTCACAGCGCAGGTGGGGCTTGGCGTCGCGACCGTCATGACACATGTGCATATCCATGTGGCCGCCACGCATCAGGCGGGCGCGCTGACGCTGCTCGCCCTGCTGGTCTGGCTGCTGCATGAAATCCCGCAAGCGTGGAAGGAAGGCTGAAAATGGAACTGTTCGATTACATCGACCTCACGCAACAGCCGCTCTGGGCGTATTACATCGCGGTCGCGCTGATGATGGCGCCGGTCGTGCGCATTTTCATGCGCGCGGGCCTGCGCCCGCATTACGCGCTGCTGCTGCTGGTGCCGCTGCTGGGATTTGTCATCGTGCCCTGCGCGCTCGCCTTCCAGAAGTGGCCGTCCGCACAGCCGCTGGTGCTGAAAAAACGGGAGAAAAAATCATGATGCCCGCCGATTTCCTGCCCGACTGGGCGCGCTTCACGCTGGCCGGCATCGCGATCTTCGTGCTGATGGCGGCAACCGCCGTCATCGCCGCGCGCGCGGGCCGCAGCCCCTATTGGGCGATCCTGATCGTCATCCCCTATGCGCCGGTATTGCTGGCATGGCTGTTCGCCTATTCCCCCTGGCCGAACGCCGACCGGAAGGCCTAAAGTGACCCACGGCCGCCACGTCATCATCCTGCACGGCCTTGGCATGAACCGCCTGTCGATGTCGGGCGTTGCGCATCACCTGTCGAAAAACGGGTGGCAGGTCCACAATATTTCCTACCCGTCGCTGAACAAGGGTTTTGAAGAAATCGTCATCGACCATGTGGCGCCGGCGGTGGCCGCGATCGACGCCGACAATATCGATTTCGTCGGCCATTCGATGGGCGGGCTGCTGATCCGGCTGTATGCGCTGCGGCACGGCAGTTTGCGCATCCACCGCGCCGTGATGCTGGGCACGCCCAATCACGGCTCGCAGGTGGCCGATGTGATGCGCGGTTATGCGGCGTTCCAGTGGTTTGCGGGACCGGTCGGGCAGGGGCTGACGACCGCGACCGAAGGCATCCATGCGCAGCTGCCGCCCGTCGATTTCGACTGCGGCGTGATCGCGGGGGATAGCGGCTTCCTTAATCTGGGGACGACATACCTGGCCGATATTCCGCGCCCCAACGACGGCATTGTTTCCGTCGAAAGCACGCGTGTTGCGGGCATGAAGGACCATATCGTGGTCGCGGCCGAACATTCGCAGATGGTGCTGTCGCCGACCGTCTGGCAACTGACCGCGAAATTCCTGAAGGACGGAAAGTTCTGATTAGCTGCCGGGCTGCGCGGTTTTCGCAGGGGCGGGCTGTACGGCGGGCGCTGCCTGTTGCGGCACGACGACTTTTGCCTTGTGGCCCAGGAATTCGCCGACCAGTTCCGACCCCGTCCATTCCGCCACCTGCGCGCCGACTTTGTCTTTCGCGCTGTCGGGCGTGTATTGCTGGTAGGACGCGTTCAGCGCAAGGCCGATGATCGCGACCTTCGCGAATTTCCACGCGAGGCTGCTGTTGCCGGGCTTCTTGGCGAAGGACGATTTTTCAAAGGATTTGGACATTGCTACACACTCCCGTTATTTGCATAAAACTGATGGCGTAGATTAGAACGGCCTATGTTTTATGTCAAACAAAACAAAGCCCAGTAATTTACTATGCTTTTCAGTTATTTAGGACGGAAAGGGTGGTCAGGGTCGGGAAATGATCGCTGCCGATATCCGGCCCGCGCCGGAAGCTGCGCACCTGCAGATTCGCCCCCGTCAGCACATGGTCGATGGGCAGATGCAGAAGCGGTGTCGGCAAAAAGACAGGGAAAGTGCCGCACAACCCCTGACCCTCGCGCGCGTTGCGCAGGCCAAGCGCCTTCACGAGTTTTTTATAGGCATAGCAATACGGCGTCGCGTTCAGGTCGCCCAGCACGACGATATTGTCGCGGCGCTGGCCGAAATGTTTTACCGCCATCGCGAATTCGTGGTTGCGCGCGCGGATATTCCGGTTCGGCGTTTCGGGGTGCATCGACAGGAATTCGATTTCCGCGCCGTCATGGTGCAGGCGGAACGCCATGCTCAGGCTCGCCTTGCCCGCGAAACTGAGATATTCATGCGCCGCAAACGGCGTTCTCGACAGCACGGCCATGCCGTAACGGTCGTCGCGCGGTTCCAGCAGCTGGTGGGGATATTCGTTTTGCAGGTCGCGGAACATCAGCGCGAATTTTCCGTTCACTTCGCAGGCGACGATCAGGTCGGGCATTTCTTTTGCGATCAGCGATTTCAGTTTCGTCGTGTTCATGTTGCGCATCAACACATTCGCCTGCAGGATTTTCAGCGGCCGGCCCTGTTCCTCCAGCGGTTCGTGCATACGGCCAAAGGACAGGTATCCCACCATCTGCGCAAGGCTCAGCAGCAGCGCCAGCGCCAGCAGGAAAAACACGTTCGGCATCGAATATACGGCGGCGGCGACCGGCACGGTCAGGATCGCGCCGATGGCGTATTGCAGCGGGAAATGGCTGGGCAGGTCGGTTTCATGGCGCGATATGCGGATATAGGGCGTCAGGCTCGCGAAAAACAGCAGCAGCGCGGTGATGAAAACAAGAACCGTCATGGTTTGGCCTTTATTGATATTTCCGTGACCGTCGGCAG
>JADYYV010000121.1 GCA_020853455.1 Alphaproteobacteria bacterium
CCCGTGCCATCGACGGTTCCGCTGCCGGTCAGGACGAGGTTTTCGACGTTGCGACCTAGCGTATAGCTTGCGCCGGAGCGCACGGTATCCGTGCCGCCGTTTAATGCTTCGCTGACGACGTCGCTTGCGTTATCGACGATGTAGGTGTCGTTGCCGAGGCCGCCGATCATGACGTCCGCGCCGACGCCGCCGTCCAGCGTGTTCGCGCCGGCATTGCCGGTCAGCGTGTTGTCAAGCGCGTTACCCGTTCCGTTGATAGCGCTGGTGACGGTCCGCACAAGGTTTTCGACGTTCGCGGCCAGCGTATAGGTGATCGACGCCTGCACGGTGTCGGTACCTTCGCCCGATGCTTCGGAAACGAGATCCGTCGCGCTATCGACGACGAAAGTATCGTTGCCCAGCCCGCCGATCATGGTGTCGTTGCCGGCAAGACCGTTCAGCAAGTCGTTGCCGTCGCCGCCCGTCAGCACGTTTTTCGCGCTGTTGCCAAGAATGGTGTTATCGTCGCTGTTGCCGGTGCCGTTGATGGCGGTCGTGCCGGTCAGGGTCAGGTTCTCGATATTCGCGCCCAGCGTATAGCTGATGCTTGACTGCACAAGGTCGGTGCCTTCGCTTGCGTTTTCGGACACGACATCGCCCGCGTTATCGACGATAAACACGTCGTTGCCGGCGCCGCCGATCATGACGTCCGCGCCCAGCATGCCGTTCAGCGTATCGTTGCCGTCCGCGCCGTCCAGCGTGTTCGCGGCTGCGTTACCCGTCATGGTGTTGGCAAGGTTGTTACCCGTGCCGTTGATGGCGGCCGTGCCCGTCAGCGTCAGGTTTTCGACGTTGGCGCTCAGCGTGTAGCTGATGCTGGACTGCACAAGATCCGTGCCTTCGCTTGCGTTTTCGTTGATCAGGTCGCCCGCGTCATCGACGATATACACGTCGTTGCCAAGACCGCCGTTCATGATGTCGGACCCCAGTCCGCCGTTCAGCGTGTCGTTACCCGCATTTGCGATGATGATGTCGTTACCCGCAAGGCCGTTGAGGGTGTCATTGGAGGCGGTGCCGTTGATTGAATCGTTGTTCGCGGTGCCGTTGACGATCGCCATGACTGGTTTTCTCCCATGAAAAATGCTTGGGGAAATTCTTCCCCCCTTATTACAATTTCCCATGTGTGGCTTAACGAGTGCTTAACCAGACTGTGTTTCCGCCAAATTATTTGAAAATTTTTGTAAAAGTTTAACATTCGAAAAAATTGTTCAATGATTTTCCGTACTCGATTTGTACCTTATGAAAATAAATTAAATTGGGAATCGCGCGCATTGCGGCGAAAATGTTCGGTCGTCAAAACCGGATGCCGGGTGAGCCCAAAGCGCTTGCGGGTCATCTCGAACAGTTGCCATAGCTGGCTTGCGTGAAATCCCTCTCCCCTCATCCGGCTGCCGAATTCAGCATCGTATAGTTTGCCGTCGCGTATAGACCGGATGCGGTTCAGGATTTTTTCCGTGCGTTCAGGATAATGTTCATGCAGCCATGTCTGGAATAAATCTTTCACGCCATAGGGCAGGCGCAGCATCGTGTAGCCGGCGGAACAGGCTCCGGCCTTCGATGCCGCCTCCAGTATCGCCGGCACTTCGTGGTCGGTGAGCCCCGGCACGACGGGCCCGATCATGACATTCACGGGGATGCCCGCCTGCGATAACTGTTCGATCGCACGCAGGCGCATCGGCGGCGTCGATGCGCGCGGTTCCATCGCGCGCGCCAGCTTGCGGTCGAGCGTCGTCACCGACATATTCACCGATGCAAGGTTCAGCGCCGCCATCCGCGACAGGATATCGATGTCGCGGGTTACCAGGTGATTTTTGGTGATAACTGAAACAGGGTTGCGGAAATCCTCCAGAACCTCAAGACACTGCCGCGTAATCTTCATCTTTCGCTCCAGCGGCTGATACGGGTCTGTCACGCCGCTCATGAAGATCACCGCAGGTTTCCAGCTGCGCGATTTAAGCTTCTCCTCCAGCAGCTTCGGCGCGTCGGGCTTGGCAAAAATCTTCGTCTCGAAATCCAGCCCCGCCGAGAGGCCAAGATATTCATGTGTCGGCCGCGCGAAG
Source organism: Alphaproteobacteria bacterium (assembly GCA_020853455.1). Lineage (GTDB taxonomy): Bacteria > Pseudomonadota > Alphaproteobacteria > Micavibrionales > UBA2020 > JAPWJZ01. Next base: position 2,100 of record JADYYV010000121.1, read on the forward strand.
CAATATATGCAGCCGTGTTCGCAACCGCGATACGGGTTCAGCGTCGCATCCATGCCGATATCGGGGCTGTCATTGGTCGAGATGATCGATTTGGACCTGTCCCTGAAAACTCGCGTCCGGAGCTTGGGCAGCGGGAAATCGTCTTCGCCTTCGACAGGCGCCGAACCTTCAAGATCGGCTTCGACCTGCAATGGCTCGAAACGGCCGGCGGGATTTTCCAGCGCGCCGCGACCCCTGATATTTTCCGGAAGATGTGAAGGCGGTTTTGTGTTCATGACTAATATATACCATGAACAAATCGCATGTTCTAGTTTTGTTCTTTGCCCGCAGAAAAAATCAGCAGCCGCCCTGCAACGGCTGCTCGAGCAGATCGGGCCAGATATCGACCCAGCCATCCGTGTGACCCGCCGTATCGATCACAGTCAGGCCAAGACAATCGGGACGACCCGAAGCCTCGATAAAGCTGTTGCCGACATCGGGCGTAACCGTTTTGTCGCGCGCGCCGACAAAATGTTTCTGCCCGAGCGGCAATAGTTTCGCGGCGACATCGACAGGGTTGAGCGAGCCATCCAGCGCCGGCAGATGATGCAGGCGGCCATACACCGCCGTATCAAGATTTCCCGCAACCGTACGCAGGCTCAGCACATCGCTGCGCTGAGCCGCGACCAGCGCAGCCACCGTCGCGCCCGCCGAAAAACCGACAAGGTTGAAACCGTAAAAATTATGCTGTTTCTTGAGCGTATCAAGCGCCGTGCCGACTGCCGCGATCACTTCCGGCGAGAAACGCTTTGAACCGCGGAATTCGGCGGCGCAGGGCGCGTCGTTTTGGCACGGGCGCGTCAGGAATATAACATTCGCGGATTTGTCGCGCGCGGCAAGCGCGGGGGCGACACCCGCATCCGGTCCGTCGCCGCCGATATAGACCGCCGCCACCTGCCCCGGGCTGCGGATTTTTTCATGCGCGACCAGCATAAACGGGCCGGCCGCAATTTGCCGCAACGTGAAGCCCGCAGGCGCCGTGACCAATGGCGCAGACGACGGGGGCTGCATCCCCATCAGGGAGCAGCCCGCCAGCGTCAGCGAAAGAACAAGTGCGGTAAATAGGCGCAAAGCTTATATCAGTTTTTCAGCAATGCATCGAGCGCGGCTGCAAAACCCTTCATCGACAGCGGTGCTTCGATCTGGTCTTCTTTTTTCGGAGAGGTGCGATATGCGACCAGCAGGCGTTTGCCTTTTTTCAGGCGGTCGATATGTTCCTTTTCCAGCGTCAGGTCGGTCATGCAGCCGGTGCGGCCGCACATGAAATACGGCACGATGTTCTGTTTTTCTTCATCCAGCTTGAAGCCGATATTGCTGGGCAGCCACGAGCCGAGCGGCGTGATGAGGCGCATATGCGGGGTTTTCTTGCCGTCCTTGCTTTTCATCACTTCGACTTCGCTCAGGACTGCCATGGCTTTTTTGCCGTCGACGGTCGCGAAAGCCTTCTGGTACAGGCCGCAATATTTACCCTTGGTGGAGGTAATGCACTGCATCGTCCAGTCGTCGAATTTCGTGGTGACGGGCGTGGGGCGTGCTGCGGCGGCGGGCTTGGCGGCAGCTTCCGTTTCGGATGCGGCAACGGCGGGCGCTGCGGATGCCAGCAGGGCAAGCGCAGCGATCATGAAGATTTTTGTTTTCATTGGTTTGTCTTTCTTTTTTCTGCAAGGCGTTTTCAAAAATTCTGCCCGCGTCACATTCGCAGATTCGCTTTCTTTCCGGAACAGCAGCGTGCAATTATTTTAATTAACATAATATAGAAATGCCGATGGAAAACCTTTTGGCACGCGGGGCGTTGTTCTAGTCTTGAACAGTCCCGGAGCCAAGGATCAATCCGCATGAAAACCCCCTCCCCGCGCGCATTCTATAGCGGCGTATTTATCCTGAGCGGCCTGTTGATGATGCTGCAGGTGCTGCAGGCGCGGATTTTTTCGGTGACGACCTGGTATCACCTGTCCTTCCTTGTCATCAGCGTCGCGATGTTCGGCCTCACGCTGGGCGCGCTGCATGTGCATAAGGGCAGCGAGGCGGAACAGCGACAGAACTATGCGCGGCTGATGGGCGATGCCTGCCTGAATTTTGCGATCTTCACCGCCTTCGCGCTCGCGACGCACATGATATTGCCGATCGTTGCGGCCAGCCTGAAAAAAACGCTGATGACACTGCCCATGACGGAGCTCTGCACCGTGCCGTCTTATTATTTCGCGGGTTACGCGCTGTGCCTTGCGATTACGCGCGCGCCCTACGCGCCTGCGCGCACTTATGCCTTCGATTTGCTGGGCGCGGCGGCGGGCTGTCTTGCCGCGCTCGGGCTGATGGAGACGGTCGATGCGCCCTCCGCCGTCATGATCGTGGCGGCGGGCGCGGCGCTTGCGTCGCTGTGCTTCGGGGTGCCGGACAGGCTGCGCGCCTGCGTCATATCTGGCGTGCTGCTGGTGCTGGCGCTTTGCAACACGCAGTTCGCACGGCCTTTCGTGTATCCGCTCTGGGTTAAAAACCATATTGTCACGCAAGGCAGCCTTGCGCATGACCAGTGGAATTCCATCTCGCGCGTGACGGTCGATCATGCGGTGCAGGATGCGCGGCCCTTTCTGTGGGGGCCGTCGAAAACAATACCCGATGACATGACGTCATCGTTCTATCTGCTCAAGATCGACGGCGACGCGGGAACGCCGATCAATAAATTCGGCGGCGATTGCCGCAAGGGGCTGGAGACTCTCGATTACGACGTCACGACGATCGCCTATGCCCTGCCCCGTCTGAAAAAATCCGGCATCATCGGCGTGGGCGGCGGGCGCGATGTGCTGTCGGCCTGCAAGGCGGGAATCCGCGACATCACGGCCATGGATGTGAACGACATCCAGATATCGCTGCTGTCAAATATCGAACCGTTCAAAAGCTACGCCAACATTTCGACGCTGAAAGGCGTTAAACTGATCCACAGCGAAGCGCGCAGCTGGTTCGCGAGCCACCCCGACACATTCGACATCATCCAGATGAGCCTGATCGACACATGGGCAGCGACGGGCGCGGGTGCCTTCGCGCTGTCGGAAAACGGGCTTTACACGGTCGAAGCGTGGCGCACATTCCTGTCGCGGCTGAATGACGGCGGCGTGATGACGGTCAGCCGCTGGTATATCAGCGACGCGCAGAGCGAGGTGGAGCGGCTGGTTTCGCTGGCCATGGGCGCGCTGCTGGAACAGGGCGCCACCGCGCCGCAGAAACATCTTTTCATGGCGGCATCCGACCGCATCGCGACGCTGGTGCTGGCCAAAGACCCGTTCACGGTGGAACAGCTTGCCGCGCTTGAAAAACGCGCATCGGCGATGAAGTTCAGGGTGCTGATTTCTCCGCAGCGCAAAACGGCGAAGGGCGATCTTGCGAATATCCTGTCCGCAAGGACGCGCGGCAGTCTCGACAGCGTTGCCGGGGCCAGCGCCTTCGACATCAGCCCGCCGACCGACCAGCGGCCCTTTTTCTTCAACATGGTGCGCCTTGCGCAGCCGTTTGCGATTTTCAGGCTGATCTCGGAAAACAATGCAAGCGCCATGCTGGGACATGCGAAGGCGGTTCTGAACCTTTATATCATCATCCTGTTCTCCCTCGCCATGGTCGCGGGCGCCATCATCTGGCCGTTGCGCGAAGCGGTCAAAAATCTCGACAAGCGGTTCGTGGCGGGCGGTACCGCGTGGTTCGCGTTGATCGGCGCGGGGTTCATGTTCATCGAAATCGCGCTGCTGCAGCGGCTCAGCGTTTATCTGGGGCATCCGGCCTACGCGCTTGGCATCGTGCTGTTCAGCCTTGTCCTTTCCACCGGCGTCGGCAGCCTGATCTGCGATCGGCTGCCGCTCGATACGCCGCGCGCGCGCAACGCCTGGGCCGCGCTGACCGCGATTGCCGCATTCGCCGCGATCTTTGCGATCAATGCGATCACCACGCATTTCGCGGGCGCGGAATTGCTGACCCGGGCGCTGCTTTGCGTCAGCGTCACGCTGCCGCTTGGCTGCCTGCTGGGGTTCGGCTTCCCGACCGGCATGGCGCTGGCGCGCGCCGTCAGCACACAGCCGGCCGCATGGTTTTGGGGGATTAACGGCGCGGCGGGCGTAACCGCCAGCGCGGTTGCGGTCGCGCTCAATATCTCGCTCGGGCTTGACGTGACGATGTCGATTGGCGCGCTTTGCTACCTTGCCCTGCTGGTACCGGCGCGCCTGATGAAATAGCCTAGATATAACAACAAATTAACCCGTGATTTGCCCAAACCCGCGACCTCGCCTATACTGTGATGGCATGAAAAAACTGTTTAACGCTGCCGCGGCCAAATTACGCCGCCTGTTCGGGCAAGAGCCTGCGCAGGACGCAAGGCATGGCCATTCCATCTTGCATGATGCCGCGCAAAATAAATCGACGGGATTCACGCGCGAAGAGCGCGACGCGCAGGGCTTGCGCGGCTTGCTGCCGCACAAGGTGACGACGCAGGACGAACAGGTCGCATCCGCGCTGGCGCAAATGCGCGGCAAAACGACAAGCATCGAAAAATACATTTACCTGTCGTCGCTGCAGGACCGCAACGAACGGCTGTTTTATAAACTGGCGCAGGAAAACGTCGAGGAAATACTGCCGCTGATTTACACGCCGACGGTCGGCGAGGCGAGCCAGAAATTTTCCCACATCTTCCGCCGTCCGCGCGGGCTGTATATCACGCCCGACGACAAAGGCAAAATCCGCGAGATACTGGATAACTGGCCCGAAGCCGATGTGCGCCAGATCGTTGTGACCGATGGCCAGCGTATCCTGGGCCTTGGCGACCTTGGCGCGAACGGCATGGGCATCCCGATCGGCAAGCTTGCGCTTTATACCATTGCGGGCGGGCTCGACCCGCAAAAGGCGCTGCCGGTGATGTTCGATGTCGGCACGAATAACGACATCATGCGCAACGACCCCATGTATTTGGGATATCCGCACAAGCGGCTGGAAGGCGCGGCATACGACGAACTTATGAAGGAATTCGTGGATGCCGTGAAAGACAAATTCCCGAAAGCCATGCTGCAATTCGAGGATTTCAAGACCGAAAACGCTTTCCGCCTCATGAACGAATACCGCGACAAGATTACGTCGTTCAACGACGACATTCAGGGCACGGCGGCGGTCGCGCTGGCGGGCGTTCTTGCGTCCAGCCGTCTCACCGGCACGGACTTCAGGGATCAGCGCATCATGTTTCTGGGCGCGGGTTCCGCCGCAACCGGCATCGCCGACCTGATGGTCAAGGAACTGCAGGCGCAGGGATTGACCGAAGCAGAAGCGCGCAGCCGCATTTCGCTTGTGGACTCAAAAGGCCTCGTGACAACCGGCCGCGCGAAGATCGAGGATAACAAAGCCCCCTTTGCGCAAGACCACGCGCCCGCCACGCTACTGGAGGCGATCAACGACCTGAGGCCGACCGTATTGATCGGCGCGACAGGATCGCCGAATACTTTTACCAAAGAAGTCATCGAGGCGATGAGCGCGATCAACGCGCGCCCCGTCATTTTCGCCCTGTCGAACCCGACAAGCCACGCCGAATGCACGGCGGAGCAAGCGTATAGCTGGAGCGGCGGCAGAGCCGTGTTCGCCAGCGGCAGCCCCTTCGGCCCCGTTACGGTCGATGGCAAAACCTATCAGGCCGGTCAGGGAAATAACGCCTATATTTTCCCCGGTCTCGGCCTTGGCGTAAACCTGAGCGAAGCCGCAAAAATAACCGACAGCATGTTCCTCGCCTCCGCGCGCGCATTGGCAGGCATGGTCAGCGATGAAGACCTGAAAAACGGCACGCTGTATCCGCCGCTGAAAGACATCCGCAAGGTATCCGCAAAAATCGCCGAAGCGGTGATCGTGACGGCGGGCGAAGAACAAGTTGCAGGCGTGCCGCAACCTGCAAACCTTGGCGCATACATACAGTCAAAGATGTATGACCCGTCCTACGACGCGGCGAAACCCGCTGCGCCGAAATCAGGCCTGAAAGCCGCCCCATAAATCGAGCGCATGGATCGCGCGCAGGCTGGACACCAAAAGATGCGCATCGCGTACGCGTTCCAGCTGCGCAAAAATTTCCCGCAAGGGGACGAATTCCAGCATTTCCGACAGCTGGAATACGTCCGACATGCCATCCAGTATCACGGCATACGGATAGACACGCTCCGGCGTCATGCCGAGCGATGAGAAATACCCCTCGCCCAGCTTCGCAACCGCGCGGCGCGGCTGCAGGAATTTAGCGGCGACGTATTCGGCGGCCTTTTCAGGCGTGATGATCGCGGAGGGCAGGCGGAAGGCCGGCAATACGCAGATTTCCGCGTCGCCTTCGCGCAATTGCGGCGCAGGCAGGCGGCGGCGTTCCACGCCGATGCTGACTTCGCCCTGATCGTCTATCGCCAGCACGGCGACCGAGGCGACATTCGCGCTTGATTTCGCAGGGATCACGAATTCCAGTTCACGGCGCGCAAGTTCCGTTTTGGCGGAGCGGTCGGAAAAGGCCGAGCGAAGGCAGCGCAGGTATCCGGCGCCGTCCGGCGATGCCTCGAAGCCTTGCGTGCCCTGACGCTCCAGCATCGCCTCGATGCTGCAGGTGTATATGTCGACCTGCCCCAGGCGCGGCAGTTCGGGGCCCAGCCACTTATCGGGACGCTGCCCCAGTTTGCGCAGCAGAGCATAGATATTCATTTCCAGACGCGCTTCGGGCAGCAGGCCGACCTGCGACGCACGCAGCAAATCCTGCGCGGGATAAAGCCGCACTTCGCCGCTGGTGCTGAAGCCCGAAATATCCGGCGAGATTTTATAGCTATGCTCCGTGCCGTCGCTTTGCACCGGCGCGAAAACGGAACCCACGATTTCGTCCATCAGCCCGGCGGAGGGATAATAACGCAAACCTTCCTGCAATTCGGGCATCTGCGTCGTCGAAAGCCCTGCCCGCTCTGCCAGCCGCGCCAGCAGCTGCACGCTGGAATCCGCGATCGCGACAGGTTCGACCACATGGCCCGACCAGACTTTCTCATCGAGGTTGGGCGAGCTGCGCGGCACAAGGTTGGTCAGCGGGCGCGGATAGCCGTGTTTCGCATAGACCATCAGCCGCCCGTCGCCGCCGGTCAAATACGGCAGGCAATCCGTGACCATGCCGGGGCGCGCGACCATATCGTAAAGCGTTCCCGTTTCGGTGCTTTTCCAGCTGGAAAATTGCAGATATTTCGGCGGTGTCAGGGCGACGGCGCGTTCGGCCAGTATCAGGCTGGCATCGGCCGGCACTTTTTCAACGACGGCGATGTAATTCGTCGCCGGGAAATTGCGCGGCGCGCCGTTTTCATTGTGCAGGCGGATCTTGTCGCGGAAGCGGTTCTCGACGATCCACGGGTTCCAGCTGGGCGCCGCATAAATCACGCGCCCGCCGATGGCCGCCAGTTCGCGCCGGTAATCGGCGGGCGTCCACCAGGCGTATTCCTCCAGCACCTCCGCCGCCCAGTCGGTGCGGTAATTTTTGCGCAGCGCGAATTCGGCCGCCCATTTGGCGGGCAGGCGGAAACGGCGGTATCCCGTGGGCGCGACCAGCGACTCTTCGATAAAAAATCCGCGGTCACGTTCGGGCCGCAGCGAACGTGCCGTCGCCGAGAACAGGACCAGCAGGTCTGCGTCGCTCATCGTCGCAACCTCGTACCCTTCGCCGTCGGCCAGCACGTCGAGCGTGACGAATTCATTCTCCGGCTCCGCGCAGAAATCGCGGATGACCATGATGCCGCCTTCCTTCAGGAGCGCCATCTGGTTGCGCAGCGCGTTCACGACATGCGCGGCGTTATAGTCGTTGAAAGAATAGATGTGATGCAGCACGCTGGAATTCAGGATGCCGTCATAACAACCGGGCGCCCCCGCCGGTTTTTCGACATCGCCGATCTCGAAGCGCAGGTTTGGCAGTTTATAATTGTCGGACGCGTATTTGACCGTGCCGGGATTGATGTCGATGCCCACCACCTGCACCGTCGGGTTCAGCTGCGCGAACTGGAAAGAGCCAAGGCCGGAGCCGCAGCCCATATCGGCGATCACCGCGCCCGGACGCAGCAGGAAGTGCGCGGCGGTCACGGCCAGTTTCTGCTGCATGGTTTTGTCCATGCCCGCGAAATAACGGTCGTAATCGCTGCCGGCGCCGCGCGCTTGTGACGAATATGTGTCTTGCGAAGCAGTCATTTACGTGACAATCAGGTTACCGTTCAAGACCATAGTATCGACATCCGGCAGGCCCGTGACGCCCGTCAGATAGGCGACAGTGCTGTAATTCGCGGCAACGCCCGACCCCGTGACATCCACCTTAACCAGTGTCTGCGTGCCCTGCTGCACCAGCATGACGAAGTCCGACAGCGTATCGACGCCCGCCGTATAGTAAGACAGGATATCGGAGATATCGATGGCATCACCGCCAGCCGCCGAAAAATCGCGGACGGTGTCGACATTCGTTGAAACCACAGGACCGCCGATCACAAAGGTGTCGGCTCCTGCATCGCCATACATGACATCGGACGCCACGCCGCCATCAAGCGTATCGTCGCCGTTGCCGCCGTAAAGAGTGTCCCGCCCGTCGCCACCAATGACTGTATCGCTGCCGTCTTCGCCTCGCAGGGCGTTTGCGGCGGCATTACCCGTGATGACGTTATCAAGACCGTTGCCGGTAATCCGGATAGTCGCAGGACCGAATGCCGTCGCATTCTCGATGAAATCGTCCATCGTGTAATTCGCAACGGCGATGACCGTATCCGTGCCTTCACCCGCGAATTCAATCACACTGTCTTGCGCGAAGTTATAAATGATGACGTCATCGCCCAGGCCGCCCATCAGCGTATCGGCGCCTATGCCGCCTTCAAGCGTGTCGTTACCATCGCCTCCAATCAGCGTATCGTTGC
>JADYYV010000122.1 GCA_020853455.1 Alphaproteobacteria bacterium
CGAGGACCTCGAGGCCGAGACCGTCACGGTCTGGCGCCGCCACCCCAGCCGGGCCGCGCTGCGCGACCCGCACCGGCCCCGGGTCGGCGAGGTGGTCGGGGCGGTCGAGGAAGTAGGTAATGCGGCGGAAACCCTGCGCTTCGTTCTGCGAGGTGATGATGTTGTCGCCGGACATGTAAATGCCCGAGAGTTCGGTATTGGTGGTCGGGTTGATTTCGTTTTCAATCTGCAGCTGGAACGCGCCGGCGGGCGGGCGCTTGATGATCAGCTGCTCGCCGTCCACCTTGAATTCCTGGCGGTCGAGCGCGCGCCATGCGCCGTTTTCGAGGATCTTGACGCTTTTCAATTTCAAATCCGATCCGTCGAGGATCAGCGGACCGCCCAGCGCCGCGACCGCGGGGTTGCGATCGACATGCAGCGTGCTGCGCACATTCGTGTTCGTTTCATCGAGGTTGATGTAAAGGTCGGCCTTGTCGATTTTATATTCGGAGGGGCGGTAATCCGCGCGGATCATGGGCTGGCGGTCGGGATTGAAGATAAAATCGGTCGTCATTGTTTTTCGTCTCCGGAAAGATGTGGTTGACCTAAACAGGTCATACAATATGTTAAACAGCGCTTTGGGGTCAAACCCTTTTTAGCGTAATATTCTTATAATGAAATCAGCATTTTAATGCTGCCCTGCAGCATATAATCCGCTGGAAATTTTCTTTCATTTTCAGCTTGTTAACGGTCAGGTTATTGTGGGCTGCTTGACAACGTGCGGCTTCTCAAGCCTAATTGTACTCAAGCACAGCATAATGATCTTAACAGCCATCGGGAATCAGCCCCAAGGCGCATATGAAGGGACAAAGAATTGCAGCACATCTACGACAAGCTTACGCCTGAAACCGCCCCGCTCAAAACCGCAGTCATTCACCCCACCGATGAAAATTCCCTGCGCGGCGCTTTCGAAGCAGCTGCTGCGAAACTGATGACCCCCATTCTGGTCGGCCCCGAAGATAAAATCCGCAAGGCCGCCAAGGACGCGAATATCGATATTTCCGCCTTTGAAATCGTAAACACCGAACACAGCCATGCCGCCGCCGAAATGGGCGTGCAGATGGTAAAAGACGGCCGCGCCGAAGCGCTGATGAAGGGCAAGATCGACACGCCCGAATTCCTGGGCCCCATCGTGTCGAAAGAAGGCCAGCTGCGCACCGACAAGCGCATGAGCCATGTGTTCATCATGGAAGATCCGGGTTACCACAAACCCCTCTACATCACCGACGCCGCCGTGAACGAAGCGCCCGACCTGATGATGAAGCGCGACATCATCCAGAACGCCGTCGACCTGTTCTGGAAGATCGAAGGCCGCGAGCCGAAAGTGGCGATTTTGGCGGCTTCCGAAAAGGTCGAGCCGCGCCAGCAGGCGACGCTCGATGCCGCAGCCCTCACCGTTATGTCGCTGCGCGGCCAGATCACGGGCGCGAAGGTCGAAGGCCCGTTCGGCATGGATAACGCGATTTCAAAAAAATCCGCGAACCTGAAGGGTATTTTCTCGGACGTGGCGGGCGATCCCGACATCCTTGTCTTCCCCGACCTTGAATCGGGCAATATTTACTTCAAGTCGCGCGTGCTGATGTCCCAAGCCCCCTTGGGGGGCGTCGTCGTCGGCGCGAAGGTGCCGATCATCCTCAACAGCCGCTCGGCGGAGGCGGAGGAGCGCAAGGCGTCGGCCGCGATCGCACTGGTCGCCAGCCGCAGCAAAACCCGCGCGCCCAAGAAGCCCTGATATGGACGCTGGCAAGAAACCTGTCGAGACGGTTCTGGTGGTCAACGCCGGATCGTCGTCGATCAAATACGGCCTTTACCGCGCCGACGACCTGACGCTGATCGAGCGCAAGAATATCGAGGTCAAAAAGGCCGGCGGCTATGATGCCGCGTTCCAGCAGGTGCTGGACGTGATAGCCGCGAACAACGTGACATCTGTCGGCCACCGCGTCGTGCATGGCGGCAAGGATTACGCCGCGCCGCAGAAAATCGACGCGAAGGTTTTCGCCGATCTTGAGAAGCTCGCGCCGCTCGCGCCCCTGCACCAGCCGCATAACCTGAAGGGCATCAAGCTGATCACGGATAAATATCCGGAATTGCCGCAGGTGGCGTCGTTCGATACCGCGTTCCACCGCACGCAGGCGAAGCTGAACCAGATGTATGCGCTGCCGCGCAAATTGACCGATGAAGGGATTATCCGCTACGGGTTTCACGGCCTGTCGTATGAATATATCGCGTCCAAACTGCCCGAGGTCGCCGACGAAAAAACCGCCAAAAGCCGCGTGATCGTGGCGCATCTGGGCAACGGTGCCAGCATGATGGCGATGAAGGACGGCAAGAGCGTCGCGACCACAATGGGCTTCACGCCCGTCGACGGGTTGATGATGGGCACCCGCGCGGGCGCGACCGACCCCGGCATTTTGCTATACCTGCTGGAGCAGGGCGAGACGGTGAAAGGCCTGTCGGATATCTTCCAGAAACAATCGGGCCTGAAGGGCGTTTCGGGCATCACCGAAGACGTCCGCACATTACTTGCCAGCGACAAGCCCGAAGCAAAAGAAGCGATTGATCTGTTCTGCCTCTATGCCGCGCGGCAGGCGGCATCGCTCACCGTTGATCTTGGCGGGGTGGATGCTATCGTGTTTACCGGCGGCATCGGCGAAAATTCGGGCATCATCCGCGATAAAATCCTGTCGCAGCTGGCGCATCTGGGCGTGAAGACGGATACTGCAGCAAATGACGGCAGCAAGCCCGCCATTCATGCCTCCGACAGCACGGTGAAGGTCTATGTCATAAAAACCGACGAAGAGCTGATGATGGCGCAGCACGTGAAAAAAGTGCTGGCCCCGAAACCGGCAGCGCCAGCCGCGAAGCCGCCCGCGCCCTGATAACCCCTAGCTGGGGTTGATCAGGATCGCGATCAGCTGCGGGGAATACGCCTCGCCCTGCCCGTCGTAATCCAGATAGACGTTCAGGTTCGTGCCAGTACCGGGGCGGAATTCGATAAAGTCTTCGTTCACCTGCAACAGCGGATCCACGATGGCATCGTAGAAAATTGTGTCGATGCCGATTTGGTAGTCCATGATGTTGACGACCGCCTTGAACGCGGTCGCACCTGCGAAATAGAACGTGTCGGCCCCATTGCCGCCATACAGCACATCCTTACCGCCGCCGCCCGCGATAAAGTCGTTGCCGTCGCCGCCCATCAGCGTGTTCGCGCCGGTGTTGCCGATCAGCGAGTTGTTGAGCGCGTTACCCGTACCGCTCAGGCCGCTTGTGCCCAGCAGGACAAGGTTTTCGGTATCCAGCGACGCCATCAGCGAGAACGAGACCGTGCTCTTGATCGTATCGAGGCCGCTATCGCCCACAACGACATCGGTGATGCGGTCGACGAAATAGATGTCGCCCGTGATATCGTCCGAACCGCCGCCGATCATCACGTCGCTGCCCGAACCGCCGTCGATGATGTTGTTTTCGGCGTTGCCGATGATCGTGTTGTTACCGGTATTGCCCGTGCCGTTGACAGGATTCGGGCCTATCAATGTCAGGTTTTCAAGCCCTGTGCCCAAGGTGTAAAAACCGAGCGAGGAATAAACGGTGTCGATGCCGCTGGCATCCTTGATCACGTCGCCGCCATTATCGATGTAATAGCTGTCATTACCCGCGCCGCCGTCAAGCGTATCGGCGCCCAACCCGCCGGACAGTACGTTATTGTATGAATTGCCCTTGATGATATTGGCAAGGTCGTTGCCGCTGCCGTTCAGCGCCGTGGCGACATTTACCAGCGTCAGGTTCTCCAGATACTGGGACAAAGCATAAGAGACGGTGGAAATGACCAGATCCTTGCCGCCCTGCACGATGTCAGGATCCTGCAGCACAATCGGGTCTACATCCGGCCTGTCCAGATCGTCTTGCGTGATGTCGCCCACGTTATCGACGTAATAGGTATCGTCCCCCTTGCCGCCGACCATGAAATCCGCGCCGACGCCGCCGTTCAGCGTGTTTTTACCGTCATTACCGATCAGCGTGTTGACGTTCGCGTTGCCGACCGCGTTGAACAGGCCCGTGCCCGTCAGCCAGATATTTTCAAGATCGATGCGGTTGGCGATACTATAGCTTGCGCCGACGATGACCGTGTCATTGCCGCCGGTATCGAGAACGATCGTGTCGTTCGTCGCCGATGTGCCGAGGCCATACGTATCGTCGCCAAGCCCGCCGTTCAGGATATTCTTGCCGGAGTTGCCGATCAGGCTGTTGCCAAGATCGTTGCCGGTCGCATTAATCGCGCCCGTGCCAAGC
>JADYYV010000123.1 GCA_020853455.1 Alphaproteobacteria bacterium
CCTGCTCGACGGCTGCAAGACAATGGATATGAAAATCGAACTGTCGCTCGAAGACATCAACCATGCCTGCCTTGAAACACTGAAGGCCAGCGGATTGAAAGATGCCTACCTGCGCCCCCTCGCCTGGCGCGGGCCCGAACAGATGGGCGTTGCGGCACAGGGAACCAAAATCCATTTCGCCGTCGCCGCCTGGGAATGGCCCAGCTATTTCAGCCCCGAGATGCGCGAAAAAGGTATTTCGGTCGTCACGTCCCGCTGGCGTCGCCCCGCGCCCGATATGGCGCCCGTTTCTGCCAAGGCATGCGGCTTGTACATGATCTGCACGCTGTCGAAACACGAAGCGGAACGCACGGGTCACAACGACGCGATGATGCATGACTATCGCGGCCAGGTCGCCGAGCTGACCGGCGCAAACCTGTTCTTCGTCTTCAACGGCGAGCTGCACACGCCGACCCCCGATTGCTTCCTGAACGGCATCACGCGCCTGACGGTCATGGACATCGCGCGCAGCAAAGGCATCAAGGTTGTCGAACGCGCGATCATGCCGGAAGAATTGAAAAAAGCCGATGAATGCTTCGCGACCGGCACCGCCGCCGAAGTCACGCCCATCGGCAATATCGACGGACAGGTTTACAAGATCGGCCCCGTCACCCGCCTGCTGCGCGAAGAATACGAGAAACTGGTGCGCGCCCCGGCGGATGCCCTGCAGAAGAAGGCCGGTTAAACCTTCACGGCTTTCCACGCCTTCAGCTTGTCGGCAGGCTTCAGTCCCGCATGTGCGGGACTTGTGGATGGCAGACGACTGAATTCAAGCCGCGCCGAAACTTCATCCGGCAGTATTGGCAATACGCGCTTCATGAATTCCCGTTCCGATTTTGCGCCGTTGAAGAAGACATGCGTGATCGCAGGGTGTTTTCTGAAGAATGCGAAAAAATCATTGACCTCGATGGTTGCATCGTCGATGCGCGTATCGAGGCTGCCGTGGCGTTCACAGAATTTCAGGACATCCCAGAGCGCGAGGCCGTTGTTTTGAATCAGCTCGACGCGCTGTGCATAAGTATCGACGGGCGCCTCGAAAAGCAATGTCATGATCTTCCAGAACGCGTTTTGCGGATGCGCGTAATACTGCTGCTCGGATAACGACTTCAACCCCGGCATGGAGCCGAGGATAAGCACACGCGAATTTCTGGTCGCAATCGGCGGAAAGCTGGTCGCCTTGTGCAGCAATCTTACGCCGCTTTGCGCTTGGAAATCGGCTGCACGGGGCGCTGCGGCACGCCGTTATAGACCGACAGCGGGCGCATCAGCTTGTTGTCTTCCAGTTGCTCCATGATATGAGCGGTCCAGCCGGTGATACGGCTGATGACAAAGATGGGCGTGAAAATCGGAATTTCGAAGCCCATCAGGTAGTATGCGGGACCTACGGGGAAATCGAGGTTCGGGTGGATGCCCTTTTTCTCGATGAAGGTCTTGGACAGGATGTCCTCGATCTCCACCCATTTCTGGCCGTTCTTGATCTTGGCCATTTCGTGGAAGTAATGCGTCATATAGGGCACGCGGCTGTCGCCGTTGCGATAGACGCGATGGCCGAAACCCATAACCAGCTTCTTGTTCGCCAGCGCGTCGTCGATCCATGCCTGCGCTTTCGACGTTTCGCCGATCTGCAGCAGCATATGCATGACGGCTTCGTTCGCGCCGCCATGCAGCGGACCCTTCAGGGAGCCGATGGCCCCCGTAACGGCGGCATAAATTTCGGACAGGCTGGACACGATCGTGCGCGCGGTGAAGGTGGATGCGTTGAATCCGTGTTCCGCATAAAAAGTCAGCGACGCATCGAAGCAGCGCACCACTTTCGCATCCGGCACTTCGCCGAAATACATATGGAAGAAGTTTTCCGCCATCGTCAGTTCGGCTTTTGGCGCGATGGGCTGCTGGCCTTTGCGGATGCGGAAATCGGCCGCGATAATTGTCGGGATCTTCGCCATCATGCGGATGGATTTGCGCAGGTTGGCGGCTTTGGAATTGTCGGCCGCTTCGGGATCTTCGACGCCAAGGAAGCTGACGGCGGTGCGCAGCGTATCCATCGGATGCGCGTCTTTGCGGAATTGTTTCAGGACCTCGAGCAGCTGCGGCGAAATCGCGCGTTCGGCACGTTCCTGCTTTTCGAATGCTTTCAGCTGTTCGTCTGTCGGCAGTTCGCCGTGCCAGAGCAGATAGGCAACTTCCTCGAACCGGCAATGTTCGGCCAGTTCCTGCACCGGATAGCCGAAATAGGTCAGGGTGTTGGTTTCATCGAACACTTTCGAAACGCGCGAAGTGTCGGAATGGACGCCGGCGAGGCCTTTGGCGATCTTGATTTCGGCGGGTGCGGTCATTGCTTATCCTTTTGATGATGTTCTGCCCTATGAATTAGCCCCTCGGGGGCGCGAGTTCAAGACCTAAAAACCTTAATTATTTCAATGGCCTGCATATTAAGAGAATGTTAAAGCAATCCGGTTAGAATAAAGTTACACGCGAAAGGGATATCCATGGAACTCGCCGCCATCGCCTTGCAACAAGTTTCGTCGCAGCAGAAGGTCGCGCTTGCCGTACTCAAGCAAAACGCCCAAGCAGAAGTTGCCCTCGCGAACATGATCGCGCAATCGGCCACAACCGGCCGTAACCTCGATATCAGCGTATAAATCATGCAGGTCTCGGCAGCATCATAC
>JADYYV010000124.1 GCA_020853455.1 Alphaproteobacteria bacterium
CGCGACGCTGGCCGACATCGAAAAACGCGCGCCAAACAACAAGGTGCTGGAAACCGCTACCCGCTGGCTGTCGAAACAGCAAGGCATCATCGTGGTGACGGGTTTGTTCGGGTCGGGCAAAACCACGACAGTCTATGCGCTGCTGGCGGAGGCCGCGAAACAGGGCCGCCGCGTCTTCACGCTGGAGGACAGCGCCGCGCATCCGCTGGAGCGCGTCAATCATGTGGAACTTGCCGCGCGCAACGCCGATGCCTTTACGCGCCAGTTGGCGCAGATCTACGCGTCGGAGGCGGATGTCATCGGCATCGTCGTCGATCCCTTCCCCGGCCTCGACCAGATCCTTTATACCGAAGCGGCACATGCGGCGGGACGCAACCGCATCATCATCCTGCAAACGACCTCGTCATCGCCCGCAGCGGCGCAATAAGCCGTGCGCCAGTCGATCCCCGCCGATTATGACGGGCTCTTTACGGGCATTATTTCGCAAAAACTGACGCGCGCGGAAAAAGGGTTCGACGCCGAATACGTGTTTCTGGAAGGCTGATTAAAGGAACGCGACCTCGGTAAAGCTGCGCAGCTTGCGGCTGTGCAGGCGTCCCGCCCCCATCGCGCGGATTTTTTCCATCGTCAATACGCCGATCTTCAAATGCTGGTCGACGCGTTCGCGATAGAACGTATCCGCCATGCCGGGCAGTTTCAGCTGGCCATGCAGGGGTTTGTCCGAAACGCAAAGCAGCGTGCCATACGGCACGCGGAAACGGAAACCGTTGGTGCAGATCGTCGCGGATTCCATGTCGAGCGCGACGGCGCGGCTCTGGCTGAGTTGCTGCACAGGAACTTTTTGTTCCCACAATTCCCAGTTACGGTCGGACACGGTCGCAACCGTGCCGGTGCGCATGATTTTTTTCAGGTCATAGCCCTTGAAGCCGGTGACATCCGCCACCGCCTGTTCCAGCGCCACCTGCACCTCCGACAGCGCCGGAATGGGCACCCAGGGCGGCACGGCGTTATCCAGCACGCCGTCAAAGCGCACGTAACCATGCGACAGCACGTAATCGCCCAGCTTCTGCGAATTGCGCAGGCCCGCGCAATGCCCCAGCATCAGCCAGGTGTGGGATCGCAGCACGGCCACGTGGTCGGTAATCGTTTTTGCGTTCGACGGGCCGACGCCGATGTTGATGAGCGTAATGCCCGTGCCGTCTTTGCGTTTCAGGTGATAGGCGGGCATCTGCGGCAGGCGCGGCGGTTTCTTGCCGTCATCGACTTTTTCAGCCGGCATATTGGCGTTCTGCGTGATGACGTTGCCGGGTTCGACGAAGGCGGTGTATTGGTCCTGCCCCGGCGCTTCGCCGTCTTCGTTCTTCGCCATCAGGGTGTGGCAGTCGCGGATGAATTCATCGACATAGAACTGATAGTTGGTGAACAGCACGAATTTCTGGAAGTGTTCCGCCGCTGTGCCGGTGTAGTGTTTCAAACGCTGCAGGCTGAGATCGACGCGCGGCGCGGTGAACAGCGCCAGCGGCCCGGGCTCGCCCGCCTTTACCTCGTGCCGGCCGTTCGGGATTTCATCATCCATGCTGGCAAGATCGGGCTGGTCGAACAGCAGCGGCAGATGCGCGATATGGTCGGGCGTCAGGTCGCGTTCAAGGTGGAATTTGTCGCCCAGCGCAAAATGCAGTGGGATCGGCTGCTCGCTCACGCCCACAATCAATTCCGCCTGCGGGTGGTTGGTCAGCAGCAGCGTGAACTGTTCAAGGTAGTAATTGCGGTACAAATCAGGCCGCGTCAGCGTCGTGCTGTATGTGCCGGGATGCGAGATAAAGCCATAAGACAAACGGTTATCGACCGACGGCCCCTTGGTCGTGCTGATCATCACATAGGGGTAATTCGCGCGGACGCGGCTTTCCATTTCCTGCCCCTGCGCATACTGGTCGAATGCGTGGCGCAGGTAATTGACGTTGGCCTGGTAAATTTCGTTGACCCAGTTCAGCGCTTTCTCCGGATCGCGGAAGCCCTTGGTCGTCATCAGGCCGTCGCGGATGGGAGATGGTCCTTTAATTCCGGTGAGCAATTTCGTCTAACCCCGTTAATCCAGCGGCATAGTCTTCGGCCACGAACGGCCGCAGATCGTCCATGCCTTCCCCTATACCTATAGCATGAACTGGTAAACCAAACCTTTCAACAAGCGACACCAGCACCCCGCCCTTAGCCGTTCCGTCGAGTTTCGTGACGATAAGACCAGTTATGTTAACCATCTGCTTGAATTGTTCCAGCTGGCTATGGGCGTTCTGGCCGACGGTCGCGTCCAGCACCAGCAGCGTCGCATGGGGCGCATCGGGGTTTTTCTTCTGGATGATGCGCATGATCTTGGCGAGTTCTTCCATCAGGTTGGTCTTGTTCTGCAAGCGGCCAGCGGTGTCGATCATCAGCACATCGACGTCCTCCGCCATCGCGCGGTCCATCGCCTCGAACACCAGCGCGGCGGCATCCGCGCCCTCTTCCTTCGAC
>JADYYV010000125.1 GCA_020853455.1 Alphaproteobacteria bacterium
CTCGACATCGACCCGCTGAACCACCCGGCATGGACCGGCGGTTCGGCCAAGGTCATGGAAAAAGGCCGCCTTGCCAAGTTCGGCAACAAATACGCTGGCCTGGGCGTCGCTGCCGCTGAAAACGCAAACGCAGCCTTGGAAAAAGGCGCGGAAGCGAAAAAAGCAGCTGGTGCAGCCGCTCCCGCCGCTGAAGCAGCTCCTGCCGCGAAAAAAGAAGAGAAGAAAAAGAAGTAATCTTTTTCAATCACTTAATAAAACCGCCCGGTGCGCAAGCCCGGGCGGTTTTATTTTTGGCGTTTTTCTTGTGATCCAGCTGCCCGACACCCCCGTAGAAAGAGTGCAAGGAGGACGAGCGGTGCCCATGACGGGGCCGCTGACAAGTCCCCCGGCAGGCGCGCAAGGTTGCGGCCTGTCTTAACGTAACTGGTATTGCTCAAGGAGGATATCAACATGCACGCACTCGATTTCACCCCCCTTTTCCGCTCCACCGTCGGTTTCGACCGCCTGTCGCAGATGCTGGAAAACAGCCTTGTCTCCGACACCGGCACGGCCTATCCGCCCTATAACATCGTGAAGCTGGATGAAGACAATTACCGCATCACGATGGCGGTCGCGGGTTTCCGCGCCGAAGACCTCGATATCGTGGCGAAGGAAAACCAGCTGGTCGTTCAGGGCCGCGCCGTTCCGCGCGAGGAAGCAAAAGGCACTGTCTATCTACACCGCGGCATAGCGGAGCGCGCGTTCGAGCGCCGCTTCCAGCTGGCCGACCATATCCGCGTCGCGGATGCGGGCATCGACAACGGGCTGCTGACCATCGCGCTCGTCCGTGAAGTGCCGGAGGCGAAAAAGCCCCGCAAGATCGAGATCAAGGGAGCATCCGCCCTGATCGACGGTAAAAAAGCGAACTAACCCTTCTTCGGCTACACACACGAAGACAGGCAAGACCCTTCCGGCTGCCCCCGGAAGGGTCTTTTCTTTTTGGACTATTCGTTCAGGGCTGTGGCGGCTTGGCGCGGAAGATGCGCACGAAAGGCGCCTTGTTTTTTGTTTCCGCGCCCGCAAGACCCGGCTGCAGCAGCGGAGAGACGTGGATATCCCGCGCGGCGTTTTCGTACACCAGCGTGCCGTCGGCCACCATTTTCCTGATGCCGTCGGGTGTTGCGGCTGCGGCGCGGATTTTATCCCTCTCCGCATCGCTGACGGGCCCCGGCGTGAACAGCACGTGCAAGCCATAAAGCATCGCATCGTCAATGCTGCGGATTTTGTCGAAGAAACCGCGGCCGCGCATGGGCGGCGCGTCGGATGATACCCAATGCGTGCTGCCGGGATTTTTCGGCGTGAACAGCCCGCCGGGATGCATGCTGACGAAGCCGTCGAATTTCACGTTTTTGATGAAATTTTCGCGGTCTTCGACAATCACCACGACATCTTCGCCATCCAGCCCCGTCGTTGCGATGCGGTGCTGTTTCGGGAACAGGCTGGCAATCGCTGTGCGGGGGTTTTCGGCGGCATGGACGATGCCTTTATGCGGCCTGATCGGGTCGCCCTTTTTCTGTTCCGGTTCGGCATGGAACAACACAGGCGGATAGACGGGCATGACGGGGTTTTTCAGCGCGTCCCTGATCGCCTTTTGCTCGGCATTCACGATCGCCATGCTGTCGGCATCGTTCATCAGGTATGTGATGCCGAAATGCGCGGGCGCGGGCCAGTCATTCAGGCTGTCGACCCATTTGAAGCCTTCGTTTTCATGATCGAGGTCGGGCGCGAATTCGTGATCGACGATGGCGAGATAATTGTTATAGGTGAATCCGTTCTGCTTGAATTCGGCAAGCGGGATCAGGTCGAAATCTTTGCCCTGATAATTCGTTTCTTCGCGGAATTCGCGCGCCGCGCCATGCGCGGGCGTTTCGCCGGGATCCAGCAGTCCGCCCGCCAGCGCCCAGGTGCGCCCGTGCTTCACATGGTCGGAGCGTTTCAGTGCCATCAACCGCCCCGTATCGCGCGCGAGCACAAGAATGCCGGCACCTTCGTTGGACGATACAAATTTTTTCGGCGGCTGTGCGGGGTCGCTCATGGTTTGCCTTTTTGAAGTGATGATCATTTTTAGCGGATGCGCGCGCACACGACCAGACGCTTTCGTGACTTTCAGTTATCCAATTATTTCAATATCTTAAAACATCCATCCTTTTCAAATATTGCTTTGTATATGTAAACGTCTATGGCATGATGCAGCCATTCGACACCCCCCCCCTGACGAGGCTTTCATGACGCAAGGCATCACCACCCTCACCCGCGACATCGCCGATGGCGAAGTGTTCAGGCATAAAGGCTCGCTGGAACTCAACGGCAATATCGGCAGGGGCGCAAAAGTTGAAATCACCGGCGGCGGCATCCGCGTCAGCGGTTCGGTCGGCGACGATGCGCAGGTGACGGCGAACGGCGGCGGCAATTCAATCTCGGTTTCCGGCAACAATATCGTCATCAATGGCGACCTGGTCGGCGGCCGCGTGATCGTCAACGGTCGCGTGATTTCCGGCGGCGGATCGAACACACAAAGCGGTTTTTCAGGCATCACCATCAACGGCAATACCGGCGCACGCGTGACGCTGACGACGGACGGCGCGCTCGAGGTCAAGGGCGATGCCGGCGGCAGGCTACAGGCGCGCGCGGATGGCAGCGTCCACCTGAATAACACGGGCATCGGCCTGTCGTCGCGTTCCGGCGGCAGCTTTCATGCGGAAAATATCGGCGCGGGCGCGGGCATTACGTCGGGTGGTTCGATGCATATCGAAACGCTTGGCAACAGCAGCACCGCCAATTCCGGCGGGTCGATGCATATCGGCACCATCGGCGCGGGCGCGCGGGCGAATGCGGGCGGTTCGATGAAGGTGCAGCTGGCGCATAGCACGGCGCGGCTGTCGTCCGGCGGATCGAAAAAGATTGGCCGCGTGAGCGCGGATGACGCAGATTTCACATTGTCCGGCGCATTTGACGGCGCTGCCACGCCCGCCGCAAAGCCTATAGCGCCCGAAACGCCCAGGCCGCCGAAAAAACCCGGCTTTAACCTGTAATCAGGGCGGGTCGCCTTTGGGCAGCTGGTCTGCCTGCTTCTGGAATTCTTCCAGCCGCTTTACTTCGTCGGCCAGCTGTTTTTTGACGGCGTCCTTGTCGTCGGCATTCACGCCGGCGCTTTTCAGCGCTTTTTTCTGTTCCTGCACGGCGGGGTTGGCATCGATCGCCTTATCCACTTTGCTATTTTTGCCCAGCACGGACACCATCATATAAGCGACAAGGGCGAGCGTGACGGCAAGGCTGACTGCGCGCAGGAACATGCTTACTTCTCCATCAGGTAATTGGCGGCGGCCTTCACGAATTCGTCGATCGTAGCGACCTGCTTCACGCCGTAGCGGCGGCAGACGATATCGACATTGCCTCGCCGCCAGAAGCCTTCGGGGCAGCAGACGAGCAGTTTTTCCGGATGCGCCCCCGCCTGCAGCCCCAGTTCCAGCAGCGTGATCGGCGATTTTGTTTCGGGCGCGAAATACATGAATACCATATCGGACGCCGCAATCGCATCCAGCTCCCAATCCACCTGTTGCTTGAAGGCCGGATTGTCGATGCTTTGTTCCCAGCTGGCATCCCAATGCACGCGGCGCGGATTGAGGATAAGCGCGTCGATATGGCGGAGCGCAGATACCATGCGCTCCTGCCA
>JADYYV010000126.1 GCA_020853455.1 Alphaproteobacteria bacterium
GTCCAAATCGTTATAAGTCACGACAGCTTCCGTGGACATCAATCCCTTGGGCATAATTTTTACATCGGGGAACATCGCCTGCAATTGTCGCGCATAATGCCCGGAAGCGCCTGATGTCCAGCAGCTTATTACCCTCAAATCAGGAAACAACCGCGCTGCGTCAGGCACGTCCCTTAAAAGAGAGATAAGAAATATAGGGCTCCAGACAGAAATAAACTGCAGATCACGCGCTTGCATAAGTGAAAAGAGGGTTTTCTCTTTCCATGTATTTATGTCCTGTGTTTTAGCCACATCGAATGAAACGGCACTATGTTCATAAACAAACTTCCCCATTTCATGATCCAGATAGTCTGCATCTGAAACCCCCACAGGTACGCCGCCAATTAACTGAGGAGCACGCGTTACGGGGCTCGTGGATAAGTATATCGAACCGGTAATCCCGAACTTGTTCAGTACGTTTTTAAGGCAGCATGACAATACTGTCCTGAAATCCCGCAGCCCGGATGCAGAGTAAGGTATAAGCTTGGCACCCCCGGAACTTCCGCCGGTTTTTTCAAAAGCCACAGGGCTCCCTGAAAAAAGAATATCTGTTTTGCCGTTGCAGATATCGCCGATATATCCTTCAAGCTGGCTGTAAACCGTCGGAGGCACTTGCGCCCTGAAGGCTTCCAGATTTTGCGGCGACCCGAGACCCTTCAAATATGAACAATCCCGGTTTTCGAGAAGCGTTTTTTCAAGCCATTCATGACCATACATGCGCGCCGTCATGCGAGTTCCAGATCCCTGACAAGCTGCCTTTCTGCGATGCGCCTTGCGAAAGGACGCATATTTTTAACATCAAGGCTGCAGATGCAAACGAGTTCGTCGCCATCGATATATCCCGGGTTCGCCTGCATAAAGTAGCGAACATCCGGTTGAGACAGCTCTTGTTCCGATGGCATGGCGATATCTGGTTTTAATTGCCCCCGTTTATCAGGAAAACTGACGATCCCTGTTTTGGGGTTATACAGGCCACCAAACATGTTTCCAGCAAGAATATCTGCCAGCGGTTTAAGTTCGTTGTTTACATTAAAGGGATTGGGAAAGAAGGTGTTTGCAAAGGTCGAGATATATTTAAAAGTTCTGTGCCCCTTAACAAGCAAAAACCAATAGTGTGGCTGGCCGGGATTTTCATCCTGTATTTTTTTAACTTCACTAATCCACGCCCGTGACAGTTCCATCTGACCCCAGTGGGCTTTTTCAATCACCGTATCTCCTGAATAGACCACGCGTATGTCTTGGCTGTTCCAGCGAGATGAATAAACGTGCAGCGTGGTGAAACCGATTAATCGCCCCTCATGAAATATCTGGATAACGCGATCCTTGTTTTTAAGGTCAGAATGAAAAAGGCCGGCATTTGTTCCGTCATATGCAGAAAAGTAAAGCGCCATCATATCGGCGATCTCCTGCGCTTGCAGACAGGCAACAGGAATAACCCTCGAAGAATAGGAGCTTCCGGAAAAAGGCATTTTTCGTATCACTTACAAGGTGTTTTAAGACAAAGGGATTATATTTTTACGAAAAGTGTACGGCAAGCAGTAGATTGGATGCAAAATTCCGTTTCCTCAAATAAAATCAGTGAAATAGTAGCCAGGCGGACATTAAAAGCTTTTAGGGGGCATCATTTTCCGAAATATTCAGTGCTGGGCACGAATGATTTCGATACGCCTAAAGCCCCAGCATCAAGTGGGCAAAGGCTCTCAACATGGCGAACACCCGTCAAAAAGAGCAATTAAATGATACGGTTGTATACGGATTGACGTATCAGCCCGGCTACCACACAAAAATATGCGCTAATAACGACATTACGTCGGTTTCGCAAGCACCCTGGAACGCCGCTACGCCTCGCACGAAAAAATGCCGGGTTCTTCCACCAAATCCCGCCTCGCCGCTAAACTAAACAGCCACGCCGCCGAAGCGAAAGCAAGAGAACCGGAAAAATATTTCAAAAGCGGTTCGGAAAAAGCTGTAGCGGCGAAACGGTTTTGGCAGATATGTTCTCAGCCCAACGCATTCAGCCAGGTCGGCTTCGGCCGAAACGGCTCGTACACGTAGTTCGGATCGACGGTTACAACAATCGTGTCCATGCCCTGTTCTTTTCTGGCGCTGAGATGAAATGAAACATCGAGTGCGCGGGCCAGATCATCAAGCTTTTTGAAGCTTGCCGTTTCCGTCACATCCAGCCCCTTCAAATCTGCCAGCTGTGCCTCGCCCCTGCCGAAAAGCGCATAGCCTGTTCCCACCATTGCGGAAAGCGCGCCATCTTTGCCGATTTGAAACGAAGGCCCGGCGTTCGCAAACCGCGATTCAGTATATGTCGCGAGTGCGTCGGGTAACGATTGGAAGACCTGCGTCAGCCACCTGTCAAAAAATCTCGCCGCCGTGTCTTCTCCCGGCTTCGGTTCGGAGCGCATGGCGCGGATACGGTACCCGATAGATTGTTCCGTTTGATTGTTTTCCTGTCTCATAAATATTTCCTTCCTTATAACGCCCGCTTCGCAGGGCGCATTTGTGCCGCGCGTGTCTTCACATGCGGCGTTGGGTTGAATGGCGTTAAATGGCGATGCTTTATGTGGAAAAAATCATGATCCGTCTCCTATCCAGCTGTCTTCTGTTCAGGGACGGATGCACCACAGGAAATATGTGCGCAAACAATAAAACAGCCCTGAACATTCAAGTTCAACGGCTGTTCTGGCGTGTCGTACTGTGTTGGCCCAGGCTTGAAACAGACCTCGAAAACCGCTCTGGCACAAGTTGCACGATGCGAATTCAAGGTAGCGTTGTTTTGGTGTTATGTCAACTAAATTCCACGCTGTAACTGCACCCGCACACCTCGCACGTTCATGCACATGCTTGCCAGGGATAAAAATTTCACGTTGCAGATCAGGCAAATAAGCGCCCTATGCGCGTTGCCAGACCAAGCACAGGCGCAAGCCTGCCAGTGGCGAACCCGCCCTTGTCCACCGGCTGCGCAGCAAAGCTGCTTCAGGTGGCAGGCCGCATGAGGCCTGTCACCCCGAAGCATTTATAAACTTGCAGGGGGACACAGGTGACGCAAGAGCCCCATCCCATGTGGCACATCTATTTCCGCCATCTCAGCAACAATGACATTTACGTTGGCTCGTTCGATTTTCAGGGTATTTGCTGACAGCGATCTATGCGGCCTAGGCAACTATTCACCAAAGTGAAAAGCTCCTTCAGTCTTTCTGGTGATAATCGTTTACCAATTTCGTCTCTTTCAGAAAGATGGCTATTCCCGAACGCAAGCCAAAACCATGCGCGCTCATCATTTTTTTTCACGCCTTGACCACTCGCGTAAAGCTTGCCGAGATCATACATGGAGCTATACCAGTTTTGTTTCGCTGCCTTTTCTAGCCACTTTGCAGCGGAAGAATAATCTTGAGATACGCCCTGCCCGGTTAAATATAGGCGTCCAATAGCATCTTGCGCTTCCGCATCTCCCAGTTCTGCACTTTGGAGAAACAACTTGGCCGCCATCTCATAGTTCTGCGGGACATCAATCCCCTTCACATACATTTGTCCCATCAAAAACTTGTCATGCGCGTTACCTTGTTGGGCCATCTGTTCTAACCATTTGGCTTGTTCTTCTAAAGTCTTCGGCATGGGAGCCCACTTCTTTACACGGGCCTCAACTTCCGCCTTCTGTTCGGGTGTCAGATGCGATGCAGCTGCCGCAACATCCACCTCACCCTGATAAAACGGCTCAGGCCCCATAACTGGTGATTTGTCAGCCAATAGCAGCCAAAAATATGCTTCTCGATAATCAGGCTTGATTTGAAAGCCATCGCCCTTGAAATATTGAACGCCAATAAACCCTTGGGCATCTTTATTTCCATGATACGCGGCTTTTCTCCACCACCGTGCAACATCCTTATAGTCACAGTTGTTCACAACGCCTTCATCGCACAGGCGAGCCATTAACACAGAGGACTTTCCATGGCCTTGGTTTCCAGCCTTACTAAACCACTCTGCAGCTTCGGCATGACTATTATCGATTTCATAGTATACACCCATAGCATACTGCGCTGCTGTATCTCCGGATTCTGCTTTTTGACGAAGATTATCTACCGACTCTGAAGACTGCGGCTCCATATATGCGTGAATATTTTTCGCGACGTCCTTATCAAGTTGTCCGTGTGGTCCACGCCACTGGGTTATATTGACGATTTTTTCTATATTGGTTTCAAAAGCTCGTATCTTTGCAGGCCAGTCGCTACAGCCGGTATCTCTTGGAATTTTATGTATTGCACCGTTTATTGTGACTGAAGTTATTATTCCTGCCTGATCTGTTGCATACATACGGCAGTCGACGCGCTCCGGAATAGAGAAATAATCTGCTTCTCTTAAAGCTTGATTTAATTCGGAAACTTGTTGAGGTAAAAGAGTCGTTGTGTATATTCCGACTTTCTTTACGAAGTTTTCTCCTGTGTATGTGACTTTGCCACTCCCACTTATCACAACTTTATAAGCGGGACACCGCCCCATACCAAAACATCGTGTGCGCTCTAATGTAATTTCATCAAACGCAGGGCTGAAGTTTTCTGCACGAGCAGAAGAAAAAATTAAAATAGCGACAAGAAAATATATGATAAGCTTCATAAACACCGCGAAAAAAATACTGACAAATTTTTGATATAAAAATACTACACTCACGGCACGTAAAGAACAAGGAGCGCAGCTATGAACACCGCAGATCCGGCGACACCGCCGCAGAAAAAAGGCCTGGGCACGGGCGCCGTCATCCTGATTGCGGCGGCGGTTTCCGTTGTGACGGTATGGCTGTGCTTTACGCTTTTATTCCCCTCCTCCATCAGGCCCGTGACGCTGGACGCGCAGGAACAGGCGGCGCTGCAAAAGAAAGTCCGGACGCTTCATCTGGACCTCGAAACCGCGCCGGCAGCCGCGCAGGGCGGCAGGGACGAACGCGTGCTGGAACCCGAGCCCTATAGCGAAGAAAATGCGCAGCGCGATATTACCTTCACCGAGCGCGAGGTAAACGCGCGGCTGGCCACCAACACGGACCTTGCGGGCAAAGTTGCGATCGACCTGTCGGCGGGGCTGGTGAGCGCGAAGGCGCTGATCCCGCTCGATCCGGACATGCCGGTCTTTGGCGGCAAAACGCTGAAAATTTCGGCCGGCATGGCACTGGGCTTTAAAAACGGGCGGCCGCAAGTGATTTTACGCGGCGTCAGCGTCTGGGGCGTGCCCATCCCCAACGACTGGCTGGGACAACTGAAAAACGTCGATCTTGTCGAACAATACGGCGATGCCGGCTTCTGGAAGTCCTTCGCCGCCGGCGTTGACAATATCGCCGTCGGCAACGGCACCCTGACCATCCGCCTGCGCGAATAGCCGCGACGGGGCAAAGGTGCCAACGTAAATTGATTTTAAACCTCAGGTCATCCGCGACAAAAGGTTTTGGCGGTTCACAATCATATGTTTGGCGACGCCTGCGGCGTGGAGGGAGATGAGAAGAATCAGGATCCAGGCGTTTGCCGCGTGAATCTCCGCCAGCGTTTCGGCCCATTCGCCGGTATATTCCGTTTCCTGCTTTTCGATTTTTTCGCGACCGCCGTGTTTGTATTCCGTCTCGGTCACGGCCTTTTGCGGCGCGTTGTAAATCACCAGCCCCATCAACGGCTGCAGCAGCAAAAGCACGATCATCAGCGACTGGACGGTTTTGGCGGCGCGGATATTAAAACCGCCGATCGCGGCCGGATAAGGCGGCCGCGGATATATTTTTCCAAGCACAAGCCTTGCGACCGTCATCAAAAGCAGCGTCAGGCCCAGCGCCAGATGCGCGGTTAAGGCCTGGCTGCCCGCATCTTCCATGTTGAACCCGACAAAAATCACCGCCACAAAAAGCATGGCGCTGAACCAATGGACGATTTTGCGGGGGAGGGCGAATTTGTTCATGCGCATCCTTTTTCAACAGGCGCACCATGACGGCGCGGCAGTATTCTATGCGGCGTGGCTGAAGCTAAGCTGAAAGCGGTTGAAAAAAATCACGGCTGGCGGCGCAGGTTGATTTTCATTCCGGGTCTGCAATCGTGCAAATCCGGCCGTTTTCCCTCTTTGTAACCCATTGATTTAAAACGAAATCAAAATTCCAAATCGTAAAATGTATGTTTTGTAACACGTTGATATACAATCACTTTTTAAAAAGTGCTGTGTGCGGGAACGGTATAAAACGCAGACATCTGCCGCCGAAAAAGCGCATCTTGCTTTGAACGTGAAAAAATTTTCCTTTATTTTCAAGTATATGCGATACCTCCGGCGCGCGTCATAACCGGCTGTGGCGGATTTTCGCTCCCGATGCGCAAAAAATGCAAAACGGGATTTTTTCGCTCAATCGGGCCGCAGGCGCTGTTTCAGTTTTTCGGCGACATGCGGCGTCACATGCGACGACAAACTTTTGCCGCCGAGTTTCGCAAGCTCGCGCGCGACGCTCGATGACACGAAGTTGAGGTTGGCGTCGGAGGCGACGAAGAACAGCGGCTGGAATTCGGGATATTCCTTCCGGCCCGCCATCGCGATCGGGTATTCGTTGTCGAAATCGGTGCCGGGGCGCAGGCCGCGGATATAAAACGGCGCGTTATGCGCCTCCATGAATGCGGCGGTCAGGCCGGAATGTTTTTCGACCGTGATATCGCAGGCGATGCCTTCTTTGGCGAGCGCGGGCTTGATATGCGTTTCGATTTCGTGGCGCAGCATGTCGACGCGTTCGTCATCGGTGAAGACCGGGTTTTTGCCCGCATTCACGGCGACGAGAATAATCAGGCGCGGCACCACGCGCCCGGCCTGCAAAATAATATCGAGATGCCCGAGCGTAACGGGGTCGAACGTGCCGGCATATACGCCGCCTTTTGGTTTCGTCTCGTCCATCATGCGCTCCGGAATTTTTTTTAAAGATGCCTAACCATAGCCCGCTGCGGCGCGTGCTGTCAAATATGCTTTAGAATCGCAGCGCCGCCGCAAGATTGGTGTAATCATCCGTCCACGGCATTTGCGTGCCGGTGTCCGGCGCGCGCCATTTGCGCGCGGCCAGCGCCGACAGATCGGTATCTTGCGCGGCGATGACAAGCCATGTGCTGTCGGCGCGCAGGCCAAGCTTGCGCGGCTCGCCCGGTTTCAGCCGGCGGTCTTCGCGGAACAGCGCCTTCAGCCCCGCTTCCTGCGCGTTGCGCGCCAGCACGGGCGCGAGATTCACATAGCGGTTGGAGATATTGAACAAGATCACGCCGCCCCGGTTCAGCCGCGCGTGATAACCCCTGATCGCCTCGACGGTCAGAAGATGCGTCGGGATCGCGTCGGCGGTGAAGGCGTCGAGCGCGATGATATCGAACTTGCGCGATTTTTTTATGCCGTCCAGCGCCAGCCTGCCGTCGCCGACGATAATTTCCGGCCGCCCCGCCGGCGAGCATTTATCCAGATAAGTGAAATAATTGTTTGCCGCCTTGACGATGGCGGGGTCGATGTCGATAAAAACCGCGCTGCCGTTTTTCGGCACATAGCAATTCATGCTGCCGACGCCAAGCCCGATGATGGCGGAATGTTTCGGTTTATAGACCGCGAACACATCGCCCACGGGGCCTTCCTTGGTAAAATACGACCCGGGCAGTTTTTCCTGTGCGGGCGTCATGATCTGTACGCCATGCACCGTGCTGCCATGCGACAGCACGCGTATCTTGCCGTCTTTACCGGCACCGCCGATGCTGCCGTCGGGGTTCATTTCCATCACGGTCAGGGTGCCGAAAAAACTGCGGTCCTGCGCCAGCACGCCGTCCGTCGCAAAGGTCCTGGCGGTCATCATCACCAGCAGCAGCGCGACAAAACCGTTGCGTATCGCAATCCCGTGCCGCAGCCGCGCGTCGCCGAAAATCGGGTTCATCAGCAGGCTGAGGATCAGGATCGCCGGATATTCCACCGGCGCGTTCAGCACAAGCGGCGCGATAAAGGCGTTCAGCACGCCGCCGCAGGCGCCGCCCACCGACAGCATCAGATAAAACGAGGTCAGGTTTTTTCCGGCCGGGCGCAATTCCGCCAGGCGCATGTGGCACATCAGCGCGGTCAGAAAGAACACGCCCATATGGATCAGCAGCGCGAACCACGAACTGTTCAGTTCCCATTTGAACGACAGCATCGCCGCGATCACCAGCGCGACCAGCACCGGCTGCGCGACGCCCAGCTGCCGCAGGCTGACGCTGGCGTTGCCGCCGAAGGCGACGATAAAGGTCAGCAGGTAAAGCCCCAGCGGAATGACCCACATCATGGGCGCCGGAAAAATATTCGACGTGATATACATCGTCACGCCCAGCAGCAGGCTGGACGGAAAGAACGACAGCGCCACCCATTGCAGTTTTTGCGCCAACTTCGGCGCCGCTTCCCGCGCGCCGGCGGCGGCTTTGCGCGTTTTCGTCTTGCCGCGCAGCGACAGCCACAGGCTCGCCGCCACGCACAGTACCAGCAGCGCATAACCGCCCAGCCACAAATGCCCCTGCAGTTTCAGACCCGTCAGCGGGTCGATCAGGAAAGGATAGGCGAACAGCCCCGCGAAGCTGCCAAGATTGCTGACGGCATAAAGAAAATAAGGATCCTGCGCGCGCGGGTGCTGCGTCTGCGTGAACAGCCGCTGCAAGGTCGAAGACGCGGCCGACAGCGCGACGAAGGGCACGGCGACGGCCCTGAACAGCATGGCAAAGACATCGAACGGCCCCGGCGCGCCGTCATTTTGCGGATGGATGCCGGCCGGCAGGAAAGCAAAGCCAAGGCACAGCGCCAGCAGGAACAGCGCGCCATGCGCCGACGGCTTCACGGTCGAAAAAAAATGCGCGAGGAAATAACCGGCCAGCAGCATGATCTGGAAGAACGCCATCGCGACGATCCAGCCCGCGGGCGACCCGCCGACGATGGGCAGCAGCATTTTGCCGATCATCGGCTGGATGCTGAACATCAGCGACGCCGACAGGAACAGCGTCGCGCCGAACACAAATGCAAGAAGCGCGTATTTCGGGTGTCCCGCCGTCATTATGGCTTCATCCTTATCGCCAGATTATCCAGACCTCATTTTGCTTGCAAAAAGGTGTTTCTTGCAAGGGCGGAAATGTTTAACCTGAACATCCTATGACGAAAAAAACAATCGCCAACGGCACTGTGCATAGCGCGCCGCCAGATTTGCGTAAAGCGCTGGGCGCGCATCCGGCCGCGCTTGCGGCATGGGCCGATATCACGCCCCTCGCCCGCAACGAATGGATTTGCTGGGTCACTTCCGCCAGGAAAGAAGAAACCCGCGCGAAGCGGATTATACAGGCGGTGGAAAACCTGTCGGACGGCAAACGGCGTCCCTGCTGCTGGCCCGGCTGCCCCCATCGCTAACAACTGGCACCGCGGCAAATACCCCGCCCGCGGCTGACGCTGCTGTTAAGGCTGCGTTATTCCCCGAAAACCGTGTTGTGCTATCTAATGCGGCGCGCGCGTGTTACAATAGTTGTCTGACCTTCCGGCGAAAACTTCACCCGCGTCCTTGCAGCTTTGCAGAACGGCCGTTCCCCGTGCAAAAAGCGTCGATTACGTTTCTTATCCTCGGCATTATCTGCGGGGTGGCGGGGTTCGGCAGTATTTCGTTCCTGTCTTTTGCCTTTGCGCGCACATTGTTTCTTGTGTTCCTCGCGCTGTTTACCGTTACCGGTTTTATCTATGTGCTGAATGAACGCGGCCCGATGGAATAGGCACGCATTTTTTACAAAAGGAATTCTTCATGGAATTAATGACCAAGGAAATATTTTTCAGCCATGCCAATGCCGGGCACAGCGCGAATATCGACCCGCTTGAATTCGATTTCGGCTGCCAGGACACCACGATCCGCCGCCTGCGCCACGCCGCGCCCGCGACCAGCGCGCTTTTTTCGCCGCAATACAATATCACGCTGCGCAACAACGTCAGCGGCATCAGCAAAACATACCAGTCGCGCGAAAAGGCGCATATCGATTTCCTGAGCGACTGGAACAGCGGATTTTATAAATAGCTATTCCACGAATTCGGCGATATCGGGAATGCGGGTAAAGGCGATTTTCGTGCCGGTAAAGCTGCGGCTTTGCGTGGCGGTCATGCCGACCAATACCGTATCGCGGCCGAATTTCTGGTTCAGCTTGTCCATCGCCGCCGACAGCTTTTCGTTCTTTTCCCGCTTTTTGGTGACGGGCGACAGCATATCGAACAGGTCGGGCTGCACCTGCGTTTTCGGCGTGATGGACGACAGCACGACCGATACTTTCTTGATCCTGCGGCCCTTGATCTCGGGCAGCAGGGTTTGCCACATATCCTCCATCAGTTCCAGAAACGTAAAGCTGTCTTCCGCATGGGGCAGCCGCGCCTCCAGCCCCAGACGCGGGCCGTTTTCGATGCGCATCGACAGCGAAAACGCGCCCGCGCAATATTCCTTGCGCCGCATCCGCGCCGCCGCCTTGATCGTCAGGCGGCGCGCGATTTTCACCGCTTCGGCGGGCGGGCGCATTTCCGGCGGCAACACATGGCTGTGGCCGATGGAGCTGCTTTGCGTGACCGTGTCGGGCACGTCGTAGCCGCGCAGGTAATACCACATCTTTTCGCCCCACAGGCTGCCCCAGATGGCGCGCAGGTGCTTGGGCTGCAGCGTCAGCAGCTTTTTGATGTCGTGGATGCCCGCGTTGTTCAGCCGCACTTCCATGTTGGGCCCCACGCCCGACAGGTCGCGCAGTTTCAATTCCTCCAGCCGGTGCGGCAGGTCGGTTGCATGAAGGATCGTGAAGCCGTCCGGCTTATTCATGTCGGTCGCGATTTTGGCAAGGGATCTGTTGGGCGCGACGCCGATCGAGCATTGCACATACGCGCCGATGTTTTTCGCAAGCCCCGCCTTGATCGACGCCGCGATTTCGGTCACGCGTTCGACCGACCTTTCGTTTTTCATCAGTTCGCAGGCCATTTCGTCGATGGAGCAGACCTTGGCGACCGGAATATGGCGGTCGATTTCATCGACGATGCTGTCGTGGAATTCGACGTATTTCTGGTGGTTGCCCAGAACGCAGATCAGCCCCGGGCACATCTTGCGCGCTTCATGCACGGGGGTGCCTGTTTTGACGCCGAATTTCTTCGCCTCGTAACTGGCGGCAATCGCGCTGGTGTATTCGGTTTCGACGGGAATGACGGCGACGGGTTTTCCGCGCAAGGCGGGGTTCAGCTGCTGCTCCACGCTGGCGAAGTAGCTGTTGAAATCGACATAGAGCCAGCGCAGCTGGGTGGGTGGGGCGAATTCGGCCATGTTCTTATTTTGTTCCGAATCTGCCGCCCAAGTCAAGAAAAGCAAAACCGCCGCCCGCGATGATGCGCAGGGCGGCGGTTTTACCGGTCTTGTCGCTTATTCGACGCCGGGAGCCGGGGTCGGTTGCGGCGGCATGTTGCCGTCGAAGGACGGTGCGCCGGGCGTGGCCGCCGCTTCGCCCGCTGCAGGCGAAATATCGTTCAGGGGGCTGGTATGGGTGCGGCTGATGTAACCGACGCCCAGGATCAGCGCAATCGCCACAACGCCGGCAATCGCCCAGTTACGGCCGGCATTGCCTGCGGCTTGGGTATTGATGTTTTTGTTTTCCATGATTTCACCTGTTTCTTTGGATGTTCTTTTATCCAGCTTAAACGCTAACGGCCGGTTTTTAAAATGGTTCTTCAAAAAAAAGACCCCGGAAGCCGCGAGGCGTTCCGGGGTTTTTTTCGTTGAAAAATCAACGCGAAGATTACTTCGCGAGTTCTTCTGCGGTCACTTTGCCGTCTTTGTCGGCGTCAGCAGCTTCGAAGGTTTTGCCTTCCAGTTTCGCTGCGTCGAATTCTTCTTTCGACAGGGAGCCGTCAGCGTTGGTGTCGAGTTTTGCGAAGTCAGCAGCGGGAGCAGCAGCAGCATCGGTTGCAGCAGCGGGAGCAACAGCTTCGGTTGCAGCAGGAGCGGCTTCTTTAGCAGCTTCTTCAGCGAAAGCGGGAGCTGCGAATGCGAGCACAGCGGCGACGAGGAGAGCGTATTTCATGGTTCTATTACTCCGTAAGGGTTTTTTTTGGTGACAAACCTAATGGACTTAGGCCTCACTACCATAATATGCTCGCTGGTAAGGAATGCAAGGATTTTGTAAGGAAACTGTAAGGATTTTGTAAGTCAAATGTCAGAAAACTTTTTGAATAACGAAAAAACACAGCGTTTTGAACTAGATACCGGAGAAGCCGTTGCCTTCGCCAATTACCGGCTGGAAGGGCAAACCCTGTTCATCGACTATGTGGAAGCCCCGCCCGTCCTGCGCGGCACGGGGGCGGCAGGCCGACTCATGCAGCATATCGCCGACCTTGCCCAGTCAAAGGGGTACAAAATGGTCCCGATTTGCGGCTATGCCGCCGCCTGGATCAGCCGGAACGTGAAATGAGTTTTTCCATCGGCAGCATACGGATCGACGATCCGGTGTTCCTCGCCCCCATGACGGGGGTGACGGACCTGCCGTTCCGCAGGCTGGTCAAGAAATACGGCGCGGGCCTGGTTTTCTCGGAAATGATCGCCAGCCGCTGCATGATCGAGGAATATCGCGGGTCGCCCAAGACATCGGCGCATTACGGCGATGAAAAACCGATCGCCGTGCAGCTGGCGGGCTGCGAGCCGGAGATCATGGCGGAGGCCGCGCGCATCAATGCCGGACGCGGCGCCGCCATCATCGACATCAATTTCGGCTGCCCCGTCAAAAAAGTCGTCAACAAACTCGCGGGCTCGGCGCTGATGCGCGAAGAACCGCTGGCGGCCGATATCATGGCGGCGACGGTTGCGGCGGTGGATGTGCCGGTGACCGTGAAAATGCGCCTCGGCTGGGACGAACACAGCATCAATGCGCCCAAACTTGCGAAAATCGCCGAAGATGTCGGCATTCAAATGATTACCGTGCATGGCCGCACGCGCAACCAGATGTACAAGGGCAGCGCGGACTGGGAAGCCATACAGGCCGTGAAGGACGCTGTGAAAATTCCCGTCGTCGTGAACGGCGATATTTGTTCACCGCAGGACGCGGCGCGCGCCAAGCGCATGTCGGGCGCGGATGGCGTGATGATCGGGCGCGGCGCGTATGGGAAGCCGTGGGTCGTGCGCGACACGATGAGTTTTTTCCGGCACGGCATGATCGCCCCCTCGCCCGC
This sequence comes from Alphaproteobacteria bacterium, assembly GCA_020853455.1. Classification (GTDB taxonomy): domain Bacteria; phylum Pseudomonadota; class Alphaproteobacteria; order Micavibrionales; family UBA2020; genus JAPWJZ01. The sequence goes on from JADYYV010000126.1 coordinate 13,252, forward strand.
CGCTGCCGAACTGGCGCAGGCGATTGCGGAACATTACGACGACATGCTGTCGCATTACGGCAGTTACAACGGCGTGCAGATCGCGCGCAAGCACCTGACATGGTATTGCAAGGATTTGCCGGGCGCGTTCGAACTGCGCGCCGAAGTCAACCGGATGGAGAACCCCGATGACGTCAAAAACAGGCTGGCCGTTTATTTCCGCGCTTTGGGCGATAGTCCTGCTGCTGCCGCAGCCGGCGCGGGCAGCGGCGTTTGACGAAGCGCGGCTGATCGCGGCGGGCGAAGCGCAGACCGCCTACACCAAATCCTATGACGGCGCGTACCGCAATATCCCCTATCCCGGCGGCGACGTGCCCCGGGAAACCGGCGTCTGCACCGATGTCATTATTCGCGCCTATCGCAGGCTGGGCGTCGATCTGCAAAAACTGGTGCATGAGGACATGAGGAAAAATTTCAGCCTCTACCCGAAACAATGGGGGCTGAAGAAACCCGACACCAATATCGACCACCGCCGCGTGCCGAATTTGCAGGTTTTTTTCACGCGGCATGGCAAAAGCCTGCCCGTGACGCAAAACGGCGCGGATTACAAGCCGGGCGATATCGTGACATGGGATTTGTCCTACCCCAAACGCCCCCTGCCCCATATCGGCATCGTGACGGATAAAAAATCAGCCGACGGCGCGCGTTACATGGTCGTCCACAATATCGGGCGCGGGGCGGAGGTGGAGGATACGCTGTTCGAATACCACATCACCGGCCATTACCGGTACGAACCTGAAATTCAGCTGCCGTAACGCGGCGGCGGTTTGAACGCGGCGGGCGTGGGATTGTCCGACAAGGTCGGGCGCGCCTCGAACGGCGGCGCGAGCGGCGGGTTTTTCATGGTGGCGCGGCTGTGATGCAATCCGCGCTCCGCTTCCGATACCGTTTCGTCCATCGTCTCGACCGCCTTGACCGGATATTTGCCGATCGAGGTTTCGCCCGACAGCATCACGCCGGATGCGCCCTGCAATACGGCCAGGTTCACGTCGCTTACTTCCGCGCGGGTCGGGCGCGGGTTTTCGCGCATTGAATCGAACATCTGGGTTGCGACGACGACGGGTTTTTGCTGGCGGATCGCTTCCTCGATCAGCGCCGCCTGCGCGCCCGGCACCTGCGTCAACGGAATTTCCACGCCCAGGTCGCCGCGCGCGACCATGATGGCATCGACCGCCGCGATGATTTCCTTCATGTTCGTCACCGCCGCCGGCTTTTCCATCTTGGCGATCAGTTTCGCGCGGCCGTTGATGAGTTTTTTGGCTTCACGGATATCATCCGCCGACTGCACAAAACTTTGCGCAATCCAGTCCACGCCATGCGACAGCGCGAATTCAAGGTCGGATTTGTCCTTCGCCGTCAGCGCCTCCACAGGTCTTGCAAGGTCGGGCACGTTCA
>JADYYV010000127.1 GCA_020853455.1 Alphaproteobacteria bacterium
GACCGCACCATCGACAGCCATATCCGCCGTGTGCGCCAGAAATTCGCGCTGCACGAAATTCATGACGTGATCGAAACCGTTCACGGCATCGGCTATAAACTCGGGACCTGCGCGTGAAAAAACGCTTTACCATCGGGCTGCAGGCCGTTTTCGCGGTCATCCTGCTGATCGTGCTGCTGCTGCCGCTGTCGGGCGTTTATTTCTTCCGGCTATTTGAAAACGAGCTGGTGCGCCAGACGGAGGCCGAGCTGATCGCGCAGGGCGTGTTTATGTCGGCCTTATATAAAGACGCGCTGAACGGCGAAAATATCGCCGAAGATTACGGCCGCCCCGTCACCGAAAAACCGCCGGTGCTGGATGCGCGGTTCAAGCCCTATCCGCCCACCATTGATCTTCGCATCGCGCCCATCCTGCCGCCGCGCCCCGATGCCGTGCATCCCGCGCACAAGCCCGATCCGGCTGCGCTGACGGCGGGCCGCCGCCTTGAATCCGTATTGCAGGAGGCGAAATTCAGCACGCTTGCCAGCATGCGGATGCTCGATTTCGACGGCACGGTGGTTGCGGGGGCGGGGGAAATGAACCTGTCGCTGGCCCATACCGAAGAAGTCGCGCGCGCCATGACCGGTCTTTACACAAGCGCGCTGCGCCAGCGCATATCCGACGAGCCGCGCCCCGCGCTGGCATCGCTCAGCCGCGGCACGGATACCCGCGTATTTGTCGCGATGCCGGTGGTCGATAACGACCGCGTGCTGGGCATCGCGTATCTTTCGCGCTCCCCGCGCAACGTGCTGAAAACCTTGTATGACGAACGTGAAAGCGTTTTTCTGGCGGCGGTGATCGCGCTTTTGATGACGGGCGGCATCGCCTGGGTGCTGGCGACCCTGATCGGCAAACCCTTGCGCGTCCTGACGCGCCATGCGCAGGCGGTATCAAAGGGCGAAGCACGGCAGGACGCATTGCCCGCGCCGCCGATCCGCGAGCTGGCGGCGCTGACCGACAGCTTTGCGCATATGTCCGCCACCATCGAAGCGCGGTCGGAATATATCCGCAGCTTCGCCATGCATGTGGCGCATGAATTCAAAACACCGCTGACGGCGATTCAGGGCGCGGTCGAGCTGCTGAACGATCACGCGAACGACATGGAACCCGAACAGCGCCGCCGGTTCATGGAGAATATTACGCAGGATACGGGGCGGTTGAAAATCCTCGTCTCCCGCCTTCTCGAACTGGCGCGCGCCGATGTGTTGCAGGCAGGCGGCGAATTCACCGATATGTCGCCGCTTTTGGCGCTGCTGGAAAAACGCTACGCGCCGCGCGTGACGGTCACGCATCCCGAAGGTCCGTGGCTGGCGGCGATCGGGCCCGATATCCTTGAAACCGTGCTGGTGAACCTGATCGAAAACAGTCTGCAGCACGGGGCGACCAGGGTTTATATCGCGGCGGAATCGTGGGAACACAAAATGGAACTGACCGTGCGCGATAACGGGCAGGGCATTTCGGCGGGCAACGCCGCAAAACTGTTCACGCCGTTTTTTACCACCCGCCGCGAACAGGGCGGCACGGGGCTGGGGCTTGTGATTACGCGGTCATTGCTGAAGGCCTATGGCGGCGATATCGCCCTGATCGGGCGCGAGGCCGGCACGACCTTTAAAATCACGCTGAAAGGCTACTAGCCGCTGGCGCTACCGCCTGCTATAAATCGGCCTTCAACCGATTCATTTTTATTCAGGAGAATTTTTCATGAAGGTGCATGTGATCGAAGCTGAAATGTATGGCAGCATCGTCGATGTCGTGGCGAACCGCGACAAGCTGGGCCGCGGCATTGCGCAGCTGGCCGCCAAAACGGGCGAGCAGGTGTATTTCCATGATTTCAAGGACCCGGTTGCGGGCGCGCCCGTCCTGATGCTCGAATGCTCCGATGCGTTTCTGGATCAGGTGAAAAAACTGCCCGGCTATGCCAAATCCTATGATGTCTGGCCGGATATGGAGACGGAGCGCAAGCCGTCGATCCTGAATTACTTCAGTCAGGCCCCCGCATCCGCCGCGCCCCCGCGCAAACCCTTTGCGCCGAAACCCTGATGTTCGACTGGCAATCCCATGATGCGGGCGGTGACCGGCTGGTGCTGGTCGGCCCTGTCATGGTTGCGCCGTTGCTGTCGGGCGATCTTGCGCGGCTGGGTCTTGCCGGTGTTGCGCAGGTGGCCGTCGACGGCGGCATCGAATACGCGCTGAAACCCGTCTTGTGGGCGGGCGACGGCGATTCCGGCACGTCGGGCACGCCCGTTGTCTTCAAGGACAGCCAGGATGAAACCGATCTGCGTTTCTGCCTGAACGGCGTGCGCAGCTGGGCATGGCGCGAATTGCACCTGTTCGGCTTTCTGGGCGGCCGGCGCGACCACGAACTGGCGAATTTCGGCGAGATACATGCGGAGCTGAAAACACGCGCGCATTTCACAAGCGCCGTTTTTTATGACGACAAGCTGGAGGCCGCGGTGCGCTTTTTCGCGGCCGGCGCGCATCGCGTGAATATCAGCGGCGTATTTTCGCTGCTGGCGCTGGAAACGGCGGTTGCCGATATTTCCGGCGACTGCGATTACGCGGCGGCGGGCGCCTCGCTGCCGTTATTGTCCGGGCGCGGCATTTCAAACCGCGGGCGCGGCATGGTGGATATTTCCTGCACCGCGCCCTTCATGGTCATTGCGGCAGTTTAAGCAGATCCTTTATTTCCTGCGGAATTTCCGGCTTGCCGCAGCTGGGGTAATCGGCGATGACGGCCGCGTCATCGGCGTCATAGATCGACCGCCATACCTCCACATCCTTGTATGACACGCCGGCATCCAGGAAATACGGGTCGGCGCGGCTGGGGCCGTGGCCGGTTGCGAACTGGTCGTCGATGGTGGCAGGGTCGCCGTCGATATCCAGCTGCATGAACGGGACTTTTTTCTTGCCCTTGGTTACTTGCGGGCGCGGGCGGTCGACCGAGGCATAGCTGGTTTTTGCGCCCATGCCCTTGGGTTCCAGCAGCGCCGGACCCGCCATAAACACCGGCAGCCCGTTCACATAGGCCTGCAGCAGCTTGCCGTCATCGGTGTAATCGGCGGAAATGTTCCAGCGGAAAATGTAAAAGCCGCACAGGTTGATGTCGTAGATGTATTTCTCGGTGGTGTCGCGGCCGGGGCGGGTTACTTGCGTCGCCTTGCCTTCCTCCGTGAAAACCCTGCGCAGGTCGTCGCGGTCGCTGCCCGGCTTGAAGCGTTTTTCCACCATGCCGCGCATGTCGTTATAGGCCTTGATCGATTCAAAGCGGACCGGCGGTTCGGCCAGTCCTGCGCGGGGCAGCAGGATGGCGGCGAGAATCAGGGCGAACAAAATCTTGCGGGTCATGCTTCACATTCCTCTCGTCCTCTATTCTACCCCTTTTTGGCCGCCGCAAATATGGGAAAAATCAAAGCCACTAGGCAGGGTTATTCATATTCGGTATAAATAAACCTCAATTAAATCGGCAAAAGGACAAGGTATGGCTGAGGTGAAGCCGCCTGAAAAAGACCCTGCGCCCCCGCCGCCTCCGCCTGAGAAAAAGGAAGAGGCTGCGGCGCCTGTTGCCGAGCCCGCGTCCGCCCCCGTTCCCGTTCCTGCACCCGCCGAAACACCGCCGCCACCCGCGAACGACAATCCGGCGCCGGCCGAAACCGCCGCGCCCGCCGCCAGAAAAAGACCGCTCAAGGCCAAGCTGTTTGAAAAAGGCGTCGATGTCGCGGGCTTCGGCGATATCCTGAAGGCATGGCGGGCGGAAGGAAACCGCTTTCGCAACGTGATCAAAAGCGTCGGGCGCAAGGCGGCCGATATGATCGCGGGGCGCCTCGTTTCCGGCACGTTCCGCCTGATCGCCATCACCTGGGTCGCGGGGATGATCGGCGGCGTTTCCACCTTTGGCGGGCTTGCGCTGCTGGCGCTTGCCACAGGTACCGCGAGCGGCATTTACAACTACGGCAAGGATTACCTGACGGAGCGTTTTTCGGGCCCGAAGGAAAAGCGCGCAGCCGTGAAATTCATCGACCGCCAGCGCGCGAAAAGCGCAGGCATTTCATTTCTTGCGGGCACGGCGACCGGCGCGCTGGGCGCGTGGCTCGCGAAAACCGGCATGCTGCAAAACGCGTTCGGCGCGGTGAAGGACTGGGTGAAAACGGGCGGCGGCACGCTCGGCGACAGCTTTAACCCCGAAGCCGCGCCCTTGCAGCCCATCGCGGCGGTGTTCAACGCGGCGGCGGAAAAAGCGGATTCCCTGCCAGGCGCGCAGCCCGTGCCGCAAAAGCTGCCGCGCCTTGGCTAAATTGTTGATTTAAAACACCAAAAACATATTGACATAATGCGCCGGCCTGTCCTATTTTGAGGGCAGTCCGTAATCCCGATTCATGCAAGGTATGCGCAACCGATGGTCACACCCCCCACGCCCTGGCCGAAACCCGGCCGTTTCGATGACGCGCTGTCCGAAATCGTGGCCAAAGGCGACATCGCCGAGGCGCGCGAATTTTTCGACAAGGCCTTCTGGCAGAACCGGCAGGATCCGCCCGAATGGAAACATATGCGTCTTGCGCTGATGCGCGAAGACGCCCCGATGATCCGCCTGCTGGCCACATGGGGCGCGCATCCGAACGAAGACGACATGGCGGCGCTGCGCGCGGCGATGTCTGATAAATATTTGCGCTATGTGCAGCTGCTGCGGCAGGCAGGCCTGCGCAGCAACGGCCAGCCCTGGGAAGACGTCGCGCCATCGACCACGCCTGCGCCCGCGAACGACCCCGTTGCGGGCCAGGCCTTTGTCGAAGGCCGTTTCGTCGACAAGCGCGTCGAACAGATTCCGCAGGAATGGCGCAAGGTACTGGCGACCTTCCATGCCGCAGGTTCGACCGAAGCCGTGATCGCGGGCGGCGCGCTGCGCGATATCTTCAACAACCGCCCCGTGCGCGACGTCGATATCTTCATGCGCTCGCAGGGTTCGCAAAAGAAAAACCGCGCGTATTTGAAGGAAGTGTTCAATGCCGCCGGCATTGCGGTCAGGGAACAGGAATTCCGCCACAGCGACGGTTACGGTTTCAGCATCACAAAAGAAGCCTTCCCCGAACCCAAAAGCCATGTCGAGAAGGATTTCGACATCGCCAAACGCACGCGCGCGCTGGAAAGCTGGAAACTGGTGGCCGGCCCTGCCAACACCGAATACAACGTCATTTTCGTCGAAGACACGCTCGACCGCAAACTGGCGAAGGAATCGAGCCGCTATGAATCGAAATCGCTGTTCGTGGGCGGGCTGCTGGATGCGTTCGATATCGGCATCACCCAGATCGCCAGCGACGGCGAGGAAATCGTCAGCACCCGCGCCTATGACGAAGACGTGCGCCTGAAGCGCCTGACGCTGATGCGCCCCAACGACGCCACCGTCGATCACGCGCAGCGCATCATCAAGAAATACCCCGATTTCACGCAGAGCGAGGAATTGAAGGAGCTGCTGAAGCCAAAGCCGCGCGCCGCGCGCTACGACAGCTGGTCGTAAAAAATATCTGCAGCTGGTCGTAAAAAAATCCGCAGCTGCTCGTAACGAAATAAAAAAGGCCGGGAATTCCTTCCCGGCCTTTTCCCTGGTCACTCGTTTCCCTTAGAACGGAAATTTCTTCAGCAGGTTGCCGGGCCCTTTCAGTTTCGGGGCCGGGTTGTTGCCGCCGGGCACGCCCGGGATCGGCAGGTTGCCGCCGCCCGGCAGCAGGCCGTTCAGCTGCTGGAAGCTCTTGAACTGTTCTTGCAGCTTCAGGTTTTCACCCATGAAGCCGGGCAGGTTTTTCATCAGCTGGTCGCCCGCGATCAGGAACACGCCTGTCTGCAACGCGTTCAGCAGTTCGGGCGGGAAGGGCGCCTGGTTGGTGGGCTTTTCGGCGCGGCTTTTGATCATCGTGCCGTTGCCCTTATCGACGATCACCGCGCCCGCGTCGTTGCGCACCTGCACGCGGCCTTCCTGCACATGCACGCCGTATGAATCCTTCACGCGGCCGCCCAGCACGACCGTGCCGCGCACGCCGATATTGCCGTAGGGGGTGTTGATGGAAACATCGGGATCTTTTTTCTTCGCCAGCTGGCCGCTGGTGTATTTGAACGCGCCCTGCATGACGTTGAACGTGCCCTTGTTCACGGCGGTGTTCTGCGGGTCGAACACGTATTTATCGACTTTCAGTTTGGAATTTTCCGACAGCGTGAATTGCGTGTTGTCGATGAACAGGATGAAGATGCGCCCCTTCGGCCCCGTGGCGATGACATCGTTCATATGCACGCGGGTTTTGACGGCGGCGGCAACGGGCTGCTTGCCGGGCTGCGTGACGGTGCCTGCGCCCTCCACCTCCAGAATGGTGCCGATGATGCCTTCCGGCGCGGGGGCGGCGGCAAAGGACAGGGACGGCGACAACAGGAACAGCGCGGCGGCGAATGCGAGTGATTTGAACATGTGAAAAATGCCTTTCAGGCGGTTAAATGCCAGCCCATCTTATCCGAGCGCATGGGCTGTGTTAAGGTCATGGCGGAAGGGACTTTGCGCAATGTTTCCAGAAGTGGAAGAGGTGTGGCGGCGGCTGACGGATTTTCCCGGCGATTACTGGATCGCGGGCGGCTGGGCGGTCGACCTGCGCCTCGGGCATCAGTCGCGCCCGCACAAGGACATCGAAATCGCCATCGACCGGCGCGAACAGGCCTTGCTGCTCAAGCTGCCGAAGCTCGACCGCATCGAATACGCGCATGGCGGGCAGCTGTTCCGCTGGGGCGGGGAGACGCTGCTGCTGCCCATCCATGAACTTTATGCGTATTTCACCGACGGCTTTACGCTGGAGGTGCTGCTGAACGAATTCGACGGCAATGACTGGCTGTACCGCCGCAACGCGCATGTGAAGCTGGAATACGCGCGCTTCCTGCGCGGCGAGGCATTGCCCGCTGTCGTGCCGCTGCTGTATAAATCGAAAAATCCGCGCGCCAAGGACGAACAGGATTTTGAATCGCTGCTGCCGAAGCTTGATAACGGCGACAGGCTGTGGCTGCAAGAAGCGATTGCGCGCGATTACCCGCGCCACCACTGGATTAAACGATTAAAGGAAAAGGCATAATGGCAAAAAAAATCACCATCGCGGCTTTCGGCGCGCTGAACCCCGACAGCTATGACGAATTTTCCGCGCGCCTCGCGGAATCGCTGAACGGCGTCGGTTACACGCTGAACAGCGCCGCCCCCTATCCGAACGCGCAGGCGGTGTCCGAACCCGGCCGCCCCTTGCGCGGCGAGGCGCTGCAGGACGAAGGCAAGAAACAGGAACTTTTCAAGGCCGTTGCCGGCGACGGCATGGCGGCGGGCGCGGCGGATGCGCAAATCCTTGTCATGCCCTGCATGTCGATGATCGGTTTTCATGACGGCGTGGAAAAAGCGCTGGGGCGCAAGATCCTGCGGCTGTCGGATGCGCTGGCGGCGCAATATAAAGACGTTGCGAAACTCGGCGTCATCCATATGCGCCCGGCGAAACAGCGCATCGTGGAAATTTTCGGCGACCGCGCCGTGACCCCGGACGACGCGCAAGCCGCAAAGCTGCTGGCGGCGGAGGAAGAATTAAAGCGCGTTGGGAATGCCGCGCCTGTCGAGGCCGTGATGAAGGAAATCGTCGAGGACTGGAAGGCGAAGGGCATCACGCAAATCCTGTTCGCCCGCGCCGATGCGCCGAAAGCCAAACATGGAAACGCCGGGACTGTGCCCGGCGTGACCATTCTCAGCTATTTCGATGTGCTGGCAGATTACGTGGCGCAGGAAATCGCAAAACCCGCGCCTCTGCCGAGCAACCCCGTGCCGAAGCCTTAGCGCTTTTCTCATCTCCCAAAAGGAGAGGAGAAGGCGACTTAAACGGGTTCGCCGTTTGCCTTCAGCGTGACGGGCACGTTGCCGCGCAGGCCCTTGGAATAGGGGCAGACCTTGTCGGCTTCTTTCACCAGTTCCGCCGCCTCCGCCTTGTCGAGCGCGGGCAGCAGCACGTTCAGGATGACGCCCAGCGAAAAGCCCTTGTCGTCCTGGTTCAGCGTGACTTCGGACTGGATGTTGATCGCGCCGGTTTCCAGTTTCTTCTGGCCCGCGACAAAACCGACCGCGCCCGCGAAGCAGGCGGCATAGCCGATCGCGAATAATTGTTCGGGGTTGGTACCCGTGCCGGCGCCGCCCGGGCGCGACAGCGTGACGGACAGTTTTTTATCGTCGGTTTCCCCCGCGCCGTCGCGGCCGCCGGTGACGTTTGCTTTTGCGGTATAAAGTACAGGCATCCTACACTCCCTTTGGTTGGTTATTTGTCTTTGGTTATCTTGGCGGCTTTTTGTATATAAGCCGAAAATCCGGGATCCTCGCCCACCAGCAGGCCGGGCAGCGCGGCGCGGAAATCCTCGCGGCGGCACCAGACCTGTATGTAATCCTCCCATGTCGCCCACAGGCGTTTCGTCTGGCGGTCCATCTTTTCCTCGTAGACAAGGATATAGGCGCGCTCGAACAGCGCGACCAGCATGTCGAAGATGATCGATTTGCGTTCTTTCTGCTCCGCCGACAGGCTGCCGTCGGGCACATGGCCGGTCATCAGCTGCAGGTCGGCGTTCTTGATCAGCAGGTTGTTGAACTTGGCGTATTCCTCCGCCAGTTTCTGGTACAACTCCTCGTCCTCCTGCTGGCGTTCCTTCCAGTTGTCGTAGGCCAGCAGGGTGATGGCATAGGGCAGGCCGATGACGGTGACGACATAGCTCGCCAGTTCCCATGCCTGTAATGTCTGTTCATTCATGGCCACTCACTTTCCGGGTATCGGACGCATGACAAGGAAGCCCAGCAGCGAAATCGCCGAAAACGCCGCGCCGCCGATAAAGGTCACGACCGGGCCGTAGGCGCTCCACAGGTATCCGGCGATCACGCTCGCCAGCAGCAGCACCACGCCGGTCACGAAATTGTAAACGCCGAAGCCCGTGCCGCGCAAGTGCGCCGGTACGCTGCCGGCGATATAGGCGGTGATGATGCCCTGCGTCAGCCCCATATGCAGCCCCCACAGACCCGCGCCGATATACACCAGCAGCGGCGTATGGGCATAGGCCAGCACGATATCGGCGATAATCAGCATGGCGATGCCCGCCACCAGCAGGCCCTGCCGCCCGATGCGGTCGGACAGGATGCCGACCGGCCATGCGGACAGGGAGTAAACCACGTTCATCGCAATCAGGATGGCGGGGGCGAAGGCCGCGTCAAGGCCGATGCTGTCGCCGCGCAGGATCAGGAAAGCTTCCGAAAAGCGCGCCAGCGTCAGCACCGACGCCACCATCGTCACGCCCCAGAAAACGGGCGAAAGCAGTTTTAACTGGTCCGGTTTCAGCGGGAATGTTTTTTTCTCGGGCGCCGTCGCGCGCGCAGGCTCGCGGATGCCGAAGATGATGATCAGGATGACGATCAGCGCCGGTATGACGGCGATCCAGAACACCGTGCGGTAATCGTTGAAGGTCCAGATCATCAGCAGCATCGCGGCCAGCGGGCCGATAAACGCGCCCGTGGTGTCCATCGACTGCCGCAATCCGTATGCGGCGCCGCGCATCGGCTCGGGCGTGATATCGGCCAGGAACGCGTCGCGCGGCGCGGCGCGGATGCCCTTGCCGATGCGGTCCAGAAAGCGCGCGGTCAGCACGGTTGTAAAACTGTCGGCCAGCGGAAACAGCGGCTTTGTCAGCGTGGCAAGTCCATAGCCCAGCAGCAGCAGCGGCTTGCGCCTTCCGATCCAGTCGCTGACCGCGCCGGAAAATATTTTCACGATCGACGCGGTCGCCTCCGCGATGCCCTCCAGGATGCCGACCGACAAGGCCGATGCGCCCAGCACGCCGGTCAAAAACAGCGGCAGCAGGCTGTGGATCATCTCCGACGAGATATCCATGAACATGCTGACGAAGCCGAGCGCGTAAACGCCTTTGGGCATGGCGGTGCGTGACATTGTTTTCATCCTTTGGCCGTCATGTTAGGGCTTTTATCGGGCTTTAGAAAGGCTATACTGGCAGCCTGTTTTATGGGTGTTTCATGCAGCGTATCGTTATCCTCGGATGCACCGGTTCCGGCAAGACCACTTTCGGAAAAAAACTCGCCGCCAAATTGGGCTGCGAGGCGGTCGACCTTGACGAGCTGCACTGGCTGCCCGGCTGGCAGACGCGCGAGGTCGACGATTTCCGCGCCCGCGTTTTCGAAAAATCCCGGATGCCGTCATGGGTCATCATGGGCAATTATTCGAAAACCCGCGACATGACCTGGCCCTATGCCGATACGTTTATCTGGATCGACCTGCCGTTTTGCACGGTGTTCCGGCAGCTGCTGTCGCGCTCCGTCCGGCGCGCGCGGGACAAATTGCTGATCTGCAACGGCAACACGGAAACATGGCGGAAACTTTTTTCAGCCGACAGCATCATGCTGTGGATGCTGAAAACCTATGGCAAGCGTAAAAAAGAATATGGCGAAATCTTCGGGGCTGGAAATGTCGCCGGCGTTACCTATATCCGTCTGCGCAGCCATGCCGAGGCTGACGCCTTCCTGCAAAACCTGAAATAGCGAGAATTGAAAATGTCCGTTCCTTTGTTCACTCCCGTCACCTTCCGCGGCCTGACCATCCGCAACCGCATCGGCGTGTCGCCCATGTGCCAGTATTCGTCGCAGGACGGCTTTGCGAATGACTGGCATCTGGTGCATGTCGGTTCCCGCGCGCTGGGCGGTGCGGGGATGGTTATTATGGAGGCGACGGGCGTCACGCCCGAAGGCCGCATCACGCCGCTCTGCCACGGCATCTGGAAAGACGCGCATATCGATTTCCTGAAACGCATCACGGCCTTCACCATCGGCCACGGCGCGGCGGCGGGTATCCAGCTGGCCCATGCGGGGCGCAAAGCCAGCATGGCGGCGCCGTGGGAAGGCGGCAAGCGGTTGAAGAAACCTGAAGGCGGCTGGACGACCATCGCTCCGTCGCCGCTCGCCTTTTCGCCCGATATGGAAGCGCCGCATGAAATGAGCCTTGATGACATCAAGCGGCTGAAGGACGATTTTGTCGCTGGCGCGCGCCGCGCGGTTGCCGCCGGTTTTCAAATCCTCGAAATCCACGGCGCGCATGGTTACCTGCTGCATGAATTCTATTCGCCGCTGTCGAACAAGCGCACCGATGAATATGGCGGTTCGGAGGAAAACCGTTTCCGCCTGATCTGCGAGATCGCGCGCGCCATCCGCGCCGAAATCCCGCAGCAGACGGTGCTGGCGGTGCGCCGGTCCTGTTCCGACTGGCAGGACGGCGGGGTCACCATCGACGATACCGTGCGCCTGTCGGCCGCGCTCAAAAAAGAAGGCGTCGATTTCATTGACTGCTCGTCGGGCGCGCTCACGCCGGACGGCAAAATTCCCGTCGGCCCCAATTATCAGGTGCCTTTTGCGAAGTCGATCAGGGAAAAAGCGGGCATCGCGACCGCCGCCGTCGGCATGATCAACGAGCCTTCGCAAGCGAACGATATTATCGCGGGCGACGAGGCGGATATGGTCTTCCTTGCCCGCGCGATGCTGCGCGACCCGTACTGGCCGCTGCATGCCGCCGATGTGCTGGGCGCGGAAATGGATGTGCCGGTGCAGTACCTGCGCGGTTACCGCTCCGAACAAATCGCGCGCCCGCGCCAGAAAAAGACGGGCTGATGCAAAGCAATCCCGGCATCCGGCAATTCACGCCCGATGAATGGCCTCTGTATAAAACGGTGCGGCTGAAGGCGCTGCAATCCGACCCGAAAGTTTTCGGGTCCAGCTATGCGCTGGAAGAACCGCGCCCCGATGCCGAATGGCGGCGCGCGCTGGAACGCGGCGATATGGCGATTTTCGGCGTATTCGATCATGACCGCGTGATCGGCATGACCGGCATCGTGATCGACAAGGATGACGCGACCGTCGCGAAACTCTGGGGTTCGTGGCTGGAGCCGACATGGCGCAGCAAAGGTGTATCCGAACACCTGTACCGCGCCCGCATCGACTGGGCGCGGGGGCACGCGACGGCGAAAAAAATCATCGTGTCGCATCGCGCATCCAACATAGCGTCGCAAAAGGCAAACCAGAAACACGGATTTGTCCGCACCCATGCCGCGCCGCATGAATGGCGCGACGGCGTGAACGAAGACCAGATTTTTTATGAACTTGTGCTGAAGCCGTAAGCTTTACTTAACGTCCACGCGTTCGCTGAATTCCAGCGTTTCGGATTCGCGGGCAAGCCGTACGCGGATAACCCATTCGCCCGCCGTCGGGAACTCCACCTTGGTGACGATCCTGCCGTCGGCGTCGCGTTTCAGCTCCACCTTTTTCTCCGACGTTTCACCCGCCTTGCGGATCCATGCCTCGAACGACTTGATCGTGCGGTCGCCTTCGCGCCCGCCGGTCGATGTCACGTTGAAGGAATAGCTGCCGTCGTCTTCACGTTTGGAAATCAGCTCGCTGTGCCCGGTGGAACGCGGATAGAATTTCCAGTCGCGCCCGGGCGCCGCATAGGGCTGCGCGATGGCGGCAGGCTGTTCTTGTTCGACATAGGCGGGGAAAACGGGCTGCCCCAGCTGCTTCTCGGCCTGCGCCGCCTGCTGCTGGACGGGGGCGTAGCGGAAGACATAGACCGCGTTTGCCGCCGCCAGTAACAGCAGCACAAACAATACGGTTCTTAAAAAAATCCTGCTGCCGCCCTTGGCGCCCACGTTCAATGCTCCTGCAACGAATATGCGGCGATTTTGCTAAGCTTGCCGCCGGAAAGCAAACGAATTATCAACCCATTGAAAATCATAGCCATTTCAGCCGTCTGAACACCACCACCTGCACGACCGCGATCACAAGCGCGATGGCGCAGGCAATCAGGAACGCTTCCGGATGCTCGGCCCCCGGGATGCCCTTGACGTTCATGCCCAAAAGCCCGCTGAAGAAGCTGAGCGGCATGAAGATCGCCGTGATGACCGACAGGGTGTAAAGGTTTTTGTTCAGTTTTCCCGACAACGCGCTTTGCA
>JADYYV010000128.1 GCA_020853455.1 Alphaproteobacteria bacterium
AACTTGAAATCTCCTTCGCGATTACGCAAAGAAACTCAACAACGATAAGCATTAGCGGGTTTTTCCTATTCAGGCTTGGAAAGGCAAGCAGTTAAGTCGAAAAACGACGCGCTGTTATTTTCCAAAATATTTTCCGCGCGCGCGTGAAAGTTTTTTTGCTGCCGCTGCGCGCTGCTGCACGAAAAATCCGGACAAAAAATCGCGACTCGATTGCGACTCGGAACGCGCGTTCCCGCATAAAAAAAAGCCCCCGGTTTCGCGGGGGCTTTTTCTGTATCTGTTTGACGCTTATTCGCGCATATCGCGCTGGGTGCGTTCCTTGCGCTCGTGGCGCTCCTGCGCTTCGAGGCTGAGAGTCGCAATCGGGCGCGCTTCAAGGCGAGCGACAGAGATCGGTTCGCCCGTTTCCTCGCAATAGCCGTAGGACGCGTCGTCGATCTTCTCGAGCGCGCTGTTGATTTTCGAGATCAGCTTGCGTTCGCGGTCGCGCGTGCGCAGTTCCAGCGCGTGATCCGTCTCGGCGGAGGCGCGGTCGGCGATATCGGGCTTCTGCAGGTTGTCTTCCTGCATTTCCTTGATGGTTTCCGTGGATTCCTCCAGCAATTCGGAGCGCCATTGCAGCAGCTTCTGGCGGAAATATTCCAGCATGACCGGATTCATGAATTTCTCTTTTTCGGTCGGCTTGTAATCCGGCGGCAGGATGGTCGGGGAGGCTTCGGGTTGTGCTGTCATTGCGGTTACCTTAGGGATTTTGTGTATCTTTAAATTATAAACATCCGGACCCCAATGCACAATACCGCATTCGGATTCCCTTGAACTGGCAGGTTTTTATAGAAAAACAGGCAAAATCAGCGGTTCATGCTGTGTTTGGCAAGCTCCACCTGTACGCGCAGGTCGATATCGTCCAGAACCTCGGCCAGAAGCGGGTCCATGATCTTTTCACGGTGCTGGCCGACCAGATTGGTTAGTTGCTGCAGCGCAGCAACCGGGATGCCGCCCTGAAGGATGCCAAGACGCACCTGATCCAGATGGTCCAGCAGCAGCGATGCGCGCTGTTTCGCGCGCTTGCGCGCTTCTTCGGATGTGCCGCCGCCGCTTTCCTGCAACGACAGCAGCGCATCCAGCTGCCCGACGGACATGGCGCCGCTGACGGGCTTTTGTTCTTCGGCTTCGTCGGCGCTGTCGATCATGCCGCTAAAGGATGCGTCACCCGCGCCCTTTTTGGCGCCGGTTTTGGAAACGCCCTTGGCGCCTGATGATTTTCCGGGTCCTTCGACTTTCATGAATACCTACTATATGCGGGTTATTGCCATGATACCAGTCGGCAATATTTGCCCTGTCTTACATTTACGGCGTTTATTGCCCTGCTGATTTGTTTCTAAAACACTGAAATAACTTAATTTTATGACTGGCACAGTCCTCGCATCGTGTTTCATCGGGAAAACATATGATCTGGGATGGGTCTGTCATGAATACATTTATCAAACTGGTCTTAACCGCGATGCTTGCAACGGCGCTGCCGACACTGGCGCTCGCACAAAAGACGAAAGCCGCGCCGATGACGGCCGGCACCGCAGGCTCCACCCGCATCAAGGACATCGTCGATATCGAAGGCGTGCGCGACAACATGCTGGTCGGCTACGGCCTTGTCGTCGGCCTCAACGGCACGGGCGACAGCCTGAACAACTCCCCTTTCACGCAGCAGTCGCTGATCGGCATGCTGGAGCGCCTTGGCGTCAACGTGCGCGATGAAAAGCTGAACCCAAAAAACATCGCGGCCGTGATGGTCACGGGCACGCTGCCCCCCTTCACCAACCAGGGCTCGCGCATCGACGTTTCCATTTCCGCGCTGGGCGACGCGAAAAGCCTGCAGGGCGGCACGCTGCTGGTGACGCCGCTGCTGGGCGCTGACTCTCAAGTCTATGCGGTTGCGCAAGGCTCGGTCGCTATCGCCGGTTTCTCGGCCAAGGGCGACAGCGCTTCGGTGACGCAGAACATTCCGACCGGCGGCCGCATCGCGGCAGGCGCGATCGTGGAGCGTGAAATCCCCTTCACCCTGGCCGGCATGACCACCACACGCCTTGCGCTGCGTAACCCCGATTTCACGACCGCGCGCCGCGTGGCATCCGCCATCAACGGCCACCTGAAATTCAACGCGGCATCCGCCGATAACGCGGCTTCCGTCACCCTGAACGTGCCCCCCGGCTATAACGCGGGCATCGTCAACCTGATCACCGATATCGAACAGCTGCGCGTGTCGCCCGACCAGATGGCGCGCGTCGTGATCGACGAACGCTCCGGCGTGATCGTGATGGGCAAGGATGTGCGCATCTCGACCGTGGCGCTGGCGCAGGGCAACCTGACGATCCGCATCACCGAAACGCCGCAGGTTTCCCAGCCGAACGCGTTCGCCGAAGAAGGCGAAACCGTCGTCGTGCCGCGCACGGAAATGCAGGTCGACAAGGACGAAGACAAAAAGATCACCGTGCTGCAAACCGGCGTCAGCCTGCAGACCCTTGTCGCCAGCCTGAACGCGCTTGGCGTCGGCCCCCGCGACATCATCACGATCCTGCAGTCCATCAAGGCGGCAGGCGCGCTGCAAGCCGAAATCGAGGTGATGTAATGAGCGCCATGCCCCTTCCCGCTTCCGCCGATATCGCGATGCACCAGGCGCGGCAGGCACAAATTGCCCAGCCCCTCCATGCCAAGTCCGATGCCAAGATCGACAAAAGCGCGCAGGAATTCGAAGCCATGTTCCTGGGTGAAATGACCACCATTATGTTCGAAGGCGTGGGCGACGACCCCATGTTCGGCGGCGGCAACGGCGAAAAGATGTTCCGCAGCCTGCTGACGCAGGAATATGGCAAAGCAATGGCCGCCGGAACTGGCACGGGAATTGCTACGGAAATGAAGAAGATGATGCTTCAGATACAAGAACAACAGCAAAAGGGGTGATAACCATGGGAACGAACACTTTGACCAAGACCGCTTCGAAACCTGCCAACGGTAACCTGCGCAACGATGTGCAGGCCGTCATGAAGATCCTCGACACCTTTGGCCAGTTGCTGGCGGAAGAAACCACCGCCCTGCGCAAATCCGATTTCAAGACCGTTGACCGCCTGCAAGCCGCCAAGAAGAACCTGGCCAATGAATACCAGATCCTGGTGACGGGTCTTGCCGACCGCAAGGCGGAAGTGGCGCTGCTGGAAATGCCGCTGCGTGAAAAACTGGTGAAATCCCGCACGGGCTTCACCCACATCCTTCAGGAGAACCTGACGGCCCTCGAAACCGCGAAGGCAAGCGCGGGCCGACTCGTCAACAAAATCCTCGATGCCGCCAGAAAGGCGGTCGTCGATGACAAGCAAACCAACTATTCAGCGAAAGGACATGCGCAAGCCTACAAAACATCCACGCTTTCCCTCTCCGTGGATAAAAATCTCTAACTGACAAACTACACTCTCCCTCCCAAAGCGGGCCGCCTGCTTCCCACAGGCGGCCCATTTTGCTGCCTGCCGCCTTTGCGCATAAACAATTTCCCGAAATTTTCAACGCGGCAAAAACTGGCACGGCACGTGCAAGGATAGATACGGATAACAACGCGAGTAAACCGTGGATCAGCTGAACAACATCATTGCGATACAGGCACAGGGGAGCGCAAAAAGCCAGGCGGCGCGCGCAAAACCCATGTCCGCCGACGATGCGCAAGCCTTCATGAAGGCGCTGAATGCCAAGCTGTCGCAGCTGGGCGGCACGCAAAAACTGCAGGCAAAACTTTCCCAGCTGGACCAAAAAGCGCCGGCGGAGAAAACCGCCATCCTGGAAAAGCTGCAGGCATCCGCTCCCGCAAGCGACGACGAGCTGCTGAAAAACCTGACCGCGCTTTTGGAAATGCCCG
>JADYYV010000129.1 GCA_020853455.1 Alphaproteobacteria bacterium
ACGAGCCCGTTTCTGATGATCTTAAAGACAAGATTGTCGCTGAAGGTAAAATCAGCAAAGTTGTGGTGTATAGTGACAGAGCCAAGGTGACGCGAACCGCCGTTGTGGAAATACCAGCGGGCAAAAGCACGATTGCATTCACGGAAATATCGCCGGATATGATCCCGAATTCGCTGCGCGCCGACGGGCACGCGGATGCCGAGGTGAAATTCGGCGCTGTCACGCAAAAGAAAATATTTTTAACAGCCCCGAGCTCGCCAAGGCTGGTCGAGTTGTACCTGAAATATGAACCGCTGCTCGATCAGAAGGCGATGATCGGAGCAGAAAGATTTGCCCTGCGTTCCAAGCGGAATTTTATCAGCGGTCTTGGCCAGCAAGCGGCACAGTCGCTGAACGAAGAATTCAAACGCAACGACCTCAAGCCGGAGCAATGGGAAGCGGCGGCGAACAGCATCGAGAAAGCCAATCTTGACATCAACAAGGCTGAACTTGCACTTGATGTAAAGGAGCGTGATCTGAGCCGCGAGATAGAAAAAGCAAGAAGTGAACTCATGCAATTCGGCAGTATCGGTGCAAGAAATTACGCCGTGTTGGTGCCGCTGGAGACTGCCCGCGCGACCAAATTGACAATCGAGCTGAGTTATCAGGTAAGGAATGCAACCTGGTTTCCCCTTTACGACGCACGTTTGGACACCACAGGCGAAAAGCCTTTGCAAATTGTGCAGTATGGTGTGGTTCAGCAGAAAACCGGCGAGGATTGGAACGGCGTGACGCTTTCGCTGTCAACCGCGCGCCCGCAACTTGCGGCAAGTCTTCCGTATCTGAAGCAGATTTGGGTCGATGCCGAACTTGTCGGCGATTTGGCCGTGCCTCCTCCTGTGCGCGTCGGAGCGGCAGATCCGCTGGCCGAATGGCGTCAAAAAGCGGAGGCGCGCAGGCTGTCGCTTGAAAGCGAAACGGCGCCGCCGGAAAGCGAGGAAACGGAGGTTCAGCCTGTACCAATGGTGACACCTATTCGCCCGGTGGACGGTTATCGTGCCCAGCTGACGCCTGCCATCATCGAAACGGGCGGGTTTGTCAGTGAATATAAAATTCAGGGTCCGGCAAATGTGTTGTCCGACGGATCGGAAACGAGGCTGATGATCGGCGATTTCGACGCTGAAAGCGAAGTTCAAGTGCACGTAAAGCCGCAGCAATCGACGGACGCTTATCTGGTGGCAAAAATGAAACTGAAAGGTGAGGCCCCGATTTTACCCGGTGTCATCAATCTGTTTCGTGACGGCGCATTCATTGGACCGAGCAATATTCCTTTGCTGCGCCCCGACGAGGAATATGAACTTTCTTTCGGCATCGATGACCAAGTTTCCGTCAAGCGTAATACTTTGAAGGACGAAAACAAGGAAGAGGGGATGATCAGCAAGGACAACGTGATCGAGCGCCAATATGTGACGGAGATCGAAAACCTCCATGCGTCGCCCGTCAAGCTTGTCGTCAAGGAAATGATCCCGACATCCAAGAACGAAAAAGTCGTGATCGATATCCGCAAGGATTTCACGACGGCGGGCTATGTGATGGATGCCAAAAATATCAAAGGCCTGATGCACTGGAAATTTGACATGCCTGCAAAATCCAAAAAAGAAATCAAACTGGGCTGGTCGGTGACATGGCCGAAAGACCATCGCCTGACCGGATTATAAGGAACAATCCGCCGCCGCGTTTGTTAGTGACGGGGTTTGTCTGAAAAGGTTTATGCCATGAGCGCGATATTTATATATGTGACGGTGCCGACCGAGATTGATGCGAAGGCGATTGCGGATGCGATCGTGACGGATCGGCTTGCGGCCTGCGCAAATATTATTCCGGGCATGAAATCGGTCTATCACTGGAAAGGCAAGATCGAGGAGGCGCAGGAGACTGTCGTTATCCTGAAAACCCGCGCCACGCTGTTTCAGGCGGTCGAAGCGCGCGTGAAGGAGTTGCACAAATTCGCAACCCCCTGCATTGTCTCGCTGCCGCTTTTGGATGTGAACCAGGCTTATCTGGACTGGATCATGGCGGAAACAAAGCCGTGATTTTTGCGCCGGATTCGGGCATAAATTCAGCAAGTTAGCATTTTGGTATAATTATACCCCAAATTACAGCATTGATTTTATTGAATTTTCACTTTTTTCTTGACCCTGCGGCGCGCATGGCTCATATATCTTCCACTATTTTGAAAAACCAAAGTTGGAAGAACAACAATGAAAACCTACGTAGCTAAACCGGCTGAGATCGAGAAGAAGTGGCTTCTGATCGACGCAGAGGGCCTGGTACTCGGCCGTCTCGCCAGCCTCGTCGCGCTCCGCCTGCGCGGCAAGCACAAGCCCATGTTCACCGCGAACATCGATTGCGGCGACAACGTGATCATCATCAACGCTGAAAAAGTCAAACTGACCGGCAAAAAAGCCAAGTTCGACATTTTCTATTGGCACACCGGTTACCCCGGCGGTATCAAAGGCCTGTCCAAAGGCCAGATCCTCGACGGCAAATATCCCGGCCGCGTGATCACCAACGCCGTCCGCCGCATGATGCCGAAAGACAGCCCCCTTGCGCGCCAGCAGCTGACCTGCCTGCGCGTCTATAAAGGCGCTGCTCACCCGCATGAAGCACAACAGCCCACCGTCGTTGACATCGCGGCGATGAACCCGAAGAACAAGAGGTAATTGATACCATGGCAACGAAAAAATCCCTCTCCGACCTGAAAGAAGCCGTCGCAGAACAAGCCGGCGCTTCCACGGGCCAGATTGCGCCCCAGGAACGCGTCCAGACTCTGGATAAAAAAGGCCGCGCCTATGGCACCGGCCGCCGTAAAGACGCGGTTGCACGCGTCTGGGTCCAGCGCGGTTCGGGCAAAATCACCGTGAACGAACGCGACATCGCCGTGTACTTTGCACGCGGCACGCAGCGCCTCGTTATCAACCAGCCGTTCGAAGTCTCCAGCCGCATCGGCCAGTTCGATGTGACCGTGATCGTCTCCGGCGGCGGTCTGACCGGCCAGGCGGGCGCAGTGCGTCACGGCATCAGCCGCGCGCTCGTCCATTTCGAGCCCGGCCTGCACCTGCCCCTCAAAAAGGCAGGCTTCCTGACGCGCGACAGCCGCGTTGTGGAACGTAAAAAATACGGCCGCCATAAGGCACGTAAAGGCACCCAGTGGGTCAAGCGTTAAGCTTGTCCTTACTACGGACCAAACAAGAAAAAGCGCCTGTTCATTCAGGCGCTTTTTTCTTTTTATGCCGTTGCCGTTCCGATGGCTTGGCTGTATTATGAAATTCATGAACAAGCCCGCGATAGACTACTTCAACG
>JADYYV010000130.1 GCA_020853455.1 Alphaproteobacteria bacterium
AAACATTGAAGGCATCGGCTTTCGAGACTAGCGCCTTCAACCGCTCGGCCACCTGTCCTCTCGATAGGCCGGAAATGTAGCAGAAAGAGCCGATTCCGGTAAAGTCTTTGTTTTTGGAAGGTTTTTCAAGGATTCCAAGGAATTTCCGGCCGCCATCGTCTAACCTTGGGCAATAAAGGGAGGTTTTAATGCTGTTTCGGGTGCTGTGTCTGGTGGTTCTGCTGGGGGCGTTTTCGGGCACGGCGGAGGCCTGCCGGTATCAGGCACGGCCGCTGGCCGACAGCGTGAAGGACGCGCGGGTGGCATTTATCGGCACGGTGCGCACGGTTGAAAACGGCCAGGCGACGCTGGTGGTCGAACAGGTCGTGCGCGGCGTGACAGCGGGGCAGGAGGTTGTGGCGGATTACGGGGGCAGCAGCTGCGATATCCGCTTTGCGGCGGGGCAGCGGTGGCTGTATCTGGGGGCGGTGCATCCATCCGGCTCGCTGCTGCTGCAGGACGAAAACGGCAATGAATTGCAGGATAATATGAAGGCTGTCACGGCTGCGCTGGGTACTGCACCGGCGGCACGCGGCGGCATGATCGTGGGCGGCACGCTGGAGCGGTCCTGCGCGCCTTGGGATGGCGCGGCGTATATGATCACGCTCGATAACGGCATCACGGCGCATGTCTATGACAGCATCACAGAGCGCGACAATACGACGACGGCGGTTTATCAGGCCGATGGAAAGCCGGAGCGCGGGCACGGGCAGATACTCGATTGCGCCAATAACAAAGCCTGCCAGCCGCTGGCGGGCACGATCACGATGGGCGCGGTCGATTCCGAAACCGCGCGCGGGCGCATCGACATCAGGGACGGCGAACACAACACACGCCATGTGTTCAGGGTGAAGCGGGTACAAAAACAGGTCTTCTGCGGCTGATTTTGCCCGGCAAAACCGGTCGTGGGCGAGATTTTGCCTATGCGCTGTTTAAGGCTAAGTGCCTGTGCGGGCAGGGGAATTTATTTGGCATAATGTATGCATGACTGGATATATAAAGGGGGGGTCAGGGAACCGCAGCATCACCTCCGGTCATATCCAACAGGAGAGCCTGGCATGCAAAACCAATCCGAACAGACATACGAAATTCTTCCCCCCGCCAAAGGCGGCTATTACACCGTGAACCTCGAGATCGACGGCAAGAAGCTGCCCTATGTCGTTTTCGCGACATCGGAATTCGATGCCGCGCGCAAGGTGAAATACGAAACCGGCTGCGTGGTTACCGACCGCGACCTGAAAGGCCCGTACCACAAATACCTCTGATCCCTGCCCGCAACCCCCGAAAATGCGCCGGAGCCCCACACACCGCCGGCCATAAAAAAACAGCCCCCGCTGGAGAACGGGGGCTGATTTTTTTAAGCGGCGCGGAAACGATTATTTCTGGGTTTCAAGCCATTTGATGACGGCTGCGCGGTCTTCGGGTTTCTTGATGCCGGCAAAGCCCATCTTGGTGCCGGGGACGCCTTTTTTGGGGCTCCACAGGAATTTGTTGAGCGCGTCGTAATCCCATTTCTTGCCGTGTTCCGCCTTCATCGCGTCGGAATACGCATAGTCGGGACGGTGCGCATGCACGCCGCCGACAACGCCGAACAGGTTCGGGCCCACTTTGTCGGGGCCGCCGTTGTCGAAGCTGTGGCAGGACGCGCAGACTTTCGCCAGCTTCTCGCCCTTCGCCAGATCCGCGCCCGCGACATCGATCGGTTCGGGTTCGGTCTGTTCGACAGCCGCAGGACCGCCGCCGCCGCCTTCGGACGCGGCGATTTCATACGCGTCCTTTTCAAGATGGTGCGGGTGATACAGTTTGTGCGACACGAAGCCCGCCAGCATGGCGATGATGCCTGCACACAGGAGGGCGGCGAGTATTTTGTTGAATTCCATGCTCATGGAAAGACAGTCCTTTTTATTGTTCTTTTTTATTGTTGTTTTTCTTGGGTATCAATTTATCGCGTTTCTTATTTGGAATCCACCCGTTTGCGCTCTGCCACGATCGGCTCCACGGGCTGGAAGTCGATGTCCCAGGGGAAGTAGATCCAGGTGTCCTGGCTGACCCAGGTGACATAAGTATCCACCAGCGGCTCGCCCGCGGGTTTCGCATAGACGGTTGCGAAATGCGCCTTGGGCAGCATCTTGCGGATGATCTTGGCCGTGCCGCCGGTATCGACGAGGTCGTCGACCACCAGCCAGCCGTCGCCGTCGCCGACGAGTTCGGGATTGATGTTTTTCAGGATCACCGCTTCGCGCTGGTTTTTATCGTCATAGCTGGAAATGCCGATGCTTTCGATCAGCTTGATGTCCAGCTCGCGCGCCAGCAGGCCGGTCGGGATCAAACCGCCGCGCGTGATGCCGATGATGCCTTTCCAGTCGTTGCGCTTTTCGACCAGGCGCCAGGCCAGCGCTTTGCAGTCGCGATGGAACTGGTCCCAGGAAACAAGGAAACGCTTCGGTGCGGGTGAATCGGACAAGGGGATGATCTCCTGACTGTACTGATTTATTTATATACGCCTGTTCGCGGGTGCAAGCCAAGACTTTGGCGGGGCTCGCGAAATTTCGCTACAGAAACGGGCTTTGTCTTGATATAAACATTCAACACGCTGGGGGATGCGTCGAATTATGGATATATCCATCCTGTCTTCAAATGCCGCTTGGTTCCTGCCGGCGCTGGTCGCCCTGTTCGTCTGGGGCCTCACAGCGTTCCTGCCCAAGCTCCTGCTGCGCAGCATGCAGCCGCTGCACATGATCGTTTATAACTGCCTGTTCTTTTTCCTGACGGCCTGCGGCGTGCAGATCGCGTTCCGGGGGCAGTTTGAATTCGACATGACGGGCGTGCTGCTGGCGATGGCGACGGGGGCCTGCGGCACGCTGGGGCAGGTGTTTTACCTGATCGCGCTGCAGCGCGGGCCGCTCACCTACGCGTCGATGATTTCGTCGCTGTATCCGGCGGTGGCGACGGTGCTGGCGCTGGTGTTCCTGCCCGACCCGCTGACGCTGCGGCAGGGGCTTGGCGTGACGCTGGGCCTTGCGTCGATCATCACGCTGGTGCTGGCCAGCGACAACCCCGCGCAGACGAAAATGCCCGAAGCGGTGAACGACCGATGATCACCGCGTCCGACAAAAGATGGATCGTGCCCGCCATCGGCGCGATGCTGGTCTGGGGGTTCTGGGCGTTCCTGCCGAAAATCGCGCTCAACACGCTGCAGCCGCACAGCATCATTTTCTATGAATCCCTCGGCAATTTCTGCGTCAGCCTGCCGGTTCTGTTTTATTTGCGTTTTCGCTTGCAGTTTCAGGCGAAGATCGTGGCGCTGGTGGGCATGTCGAGCGCGCTGACGGCGCTTGCCATTTTGGCTTACTTCATCGCTCTGCATAACGGGCCGGTTGCGGTCGTCGTCACGATGACCGCGATGTATCCGGTGCTGTGCCTTGTGCTGGCGCGCATTTTCCTCAAGGAAAAGCTCAACCGCACGCAATTCGCGGCGATTGCGATGTCGGTCGTGGCGTTGCTGCTGCTGGTCTGGCCTGCGTAAGGCTCAGGCAGCCCTGTGCGCGTCCCATTTCGGCGCCCAGTCGGGGTTGATCAGGCGGCCGCCTTCGCGTGCGAGGCCGTGGATGATCTTCATGTCAGTCTCGTCC
>JADYYV010000131.1 GCA_020853455.1 Alphaproteobacteria bacterium
AGGTTTTTTGCAAAACCGCCGTCCCCGCCCTGATGAAACCCGTGCCCGAAGACGGCGTGCCGCAATTCCTGTGGCGGCGCGAACCGGATCAGGCGGGGCTCGACGGTATTTCCGCCGAATGGCGCTTCCGGCATGAACGCGATTTCCGCGAAGCCTTTGCCCGTATCGCGGGCGGGCTTTGCTATCACGGCTGGAAAGCCGGGTTGTTCGATTCCGAAGAAGACGCGCGCAGCTTCTACGACGAATTCCGCCACATCCTGCTGCACCAGATCGCGCTGCCCGAAATCGCGCTGCTGGCAACCGCCGGTCTTGACTGGGCTTATGATCTTGACGCGCCGTTTATTCCCGCCGCGCGCATCGCCGGATTTTCGGATGCGCTGTTCGGCGAAAACGTCAGCGGCGCGGGCATCGCGGTTTCCGCCGACAGCCTGCAGAAAAATATCCTGCGCCGGCTGAAGGTTTTGGGGGATCGTCAGGCGCTGGACGGCAACACGCGCAAGATTTCCGTGACGCTGCCCGTCGAAAACGCCGACAGCCCCGCTTTCGTCGCGCTGAAGCGGCAATCCGATATAGCAACGGTCGCGCAGGAAGTGGGCGGCAAAACGCTGGAGGCCGCGCTGCATCATGTGATGGATGCCTGCGACCGTGATTCAGTCTTCGGCTTCGATCCCGAACATAATTTGAAATTACGCCAAGCCATGATGGATGCGCGCCGCGCAGGCGTGCCCGAAGCGCCGCTGCGCATGGCGGTCCATGCCGCCCAGCAGGGCGCGGAAGAAATCGACTTGTTTTCAAATGCCGAAGAACCGTCATCGCCGCAATTGTCGGCCACATTGTCCGTGCCCGACGAATTCATCGAAAGCGCGCTGACCGGCCACGGTTTCCTGCTGCGCGACGCGGGCGAGGCGAAAACGCATTATCCCGCCGAAAAATTGTGGAACGGCATCGCCGATGCCGTCTGGGCGACCGGCGAGCCCGCGATTTTGTTCCGCGACAGCACGGCTGCCGCGTCCGCCTTTCAATCGACCGCGCCGCTGGCGGTCAGCGGGCAGGGCGGCGTCGTGTTCCTGCACGACACATCGGCCCCCGCCGCGACGCTGCAGCTGCTAAAATTCGCCAACCGCCAGGGTGGCGTTTTGCTGGATGCGGAAAAACTGCAGCACACCGTTAAAATCCTCATGATCGCGCTGGAGGCGTCGTTCGGCTTCGCGCAACTGCCGGAAAAAGCGGTCACCTACCGCCCCGTTTCCATCGGCATGTCGGGCCTTTCCGCGCTGCTGATGGGCAATATGCTGGGCTATGACAGCGATGCGGGGCGCGCCACGGCGGCGCTGGTCGCGGCATTGATGTCGGGCGCGGCGCATGAAGCGTCGGCAGAAATCGCGGTTGCGGCAGGCGCCTTCGCCGGCTTCGCGCCGATGAAAAAAGAATACCTGCAGGCCGTGAAAGATAAAATGAGCGCGGTCGCCGGCACGTCCTACATGCAAAAAGGCCTGTCGCGCCGCCCTGCGGAACTGAAATCGAACCTCTGCCCCGACCAGAATCTGGTGGAGGCCGTGAAGGGCGCATGGGCGCGCGCTTATGCGCTCGGAAAAGAAAAAGGTTTCCGCCACGCGCACCTGACGGCGATGGATACCGATGAATCCCTGCAGGCATTGCTGGGCGGCCAGACGCGCGATATCGCGCCGGAAGCGTCGCTTGTCCGTTTCGAGGGTTATTTCGCCGACGGCAACGACGCCGCCGAAATCTACGGCAAGAAACTGAACCCGATGGCGGCGCAGGCGCTGCAAAAAATGGGCTTCAACGCGCAGGAACGCGACGCGATCAGCTTCTACGCGGTCGGCCACGGCACGCTGCTGGACGCACCCGGCATCAATCATGCGGAACTGAAGGCAAAAGGTTTCCATCAGGCGGCGCTCGACGCGCTAGAGGTTGCGCTGCGCACCGCGCAGCATATCCGCTACGCCTTCAACAAATGGACGCTGGGCGAGGATTTCTGCCGCCATATGCTGGGCTTTACCGCCCATGAACTGGCCAGCGGCACCTTCGACATGCTGACCGCGATGCGTTTTACCGAAGACGAAATCGAAGCCGCGAATTTATACTGCTGCGGCGCGATGACGCTCGAAGGCGCGCCGCACCTGTTCCCGAAACAGCTGGGCATTTTCGACTGCCTGACCCCGTCCGGATCGGGCGTGCGCCGCGTATCGCCGGAGGCACAAGTGCGCATGCAGGCGGCGGTCGAACCGTTCCTGTCGGGCACCGCCTGCCATACGGTCGAGCTTGGCCATTACAGTTCAGTCGATGACGTGCAGAAACTGCTGCTGCTCGGCTGGGAACTGGGCATCAAGCGCATCCAGCTGTACCGCGACGGCTGTTCGCTGCTCCATGCCGTCGCGCTGCCGGTTGCCGAAGACAATGGCGAACAGGCCGAAGAACAGCAGGCAATCGTCCCCCTGCGCCGCCGGATTCGCGTCGCATCATAAGAGGCTGTCATGGCAGATACGCTGGAATATCCCTACAAGGTCAATGTCAAAAAAATGGGCCTGCTGATCCCCTTTATCGCGGGGCTTGCCGTTTTCATGGCGCATCTCGGGATGACGAATGACCGCGGGTTGATCCTGTTCCACGTCATTCATCTGGACGTAGAAAACGCCAGGATTTTTTACTGGGCCATGTCAGTCATCCTCGGGCTGTCAGCGGGCGCCTGCCTTGTCGCTGTTATCACGCAGTTGAATGCGGGCGATGCGACGGTCCTGCGCATCGCCGATGACGGCTTCACCATCCCCGTCGGATTTTTTGAAAAGCGGATGGAATTCGTGCGGTATTCCGACATTACGAAACTGACGATGATGTCGGTGCAGGGCCAAAACTACATGGTCATCCGCCATATGGGCGGCAAGATCAGCCTGCAGCAGCAGTCGATGGAAAACAGGGATTCATACCTTGTCGCGTCCGGCACGATCATGGCGAACTGCCCGCATCTGAAAGATAAAGCCTGATTATTCCGTAACCGGCTGTTTCGGCTTGAACCGCGCCGTTGCCGGTGCTGCGACATTGCCGCTCACGCCTTTGGCGAGCGGCTGGGATATAGCCGCTTCCGCCGCCTCGATTGCTTTCAGGCTTTCGCCTGCGCTGTATTCCTGCGCCAGGTCGCGGGCGCGTTTCTGGTCGTTGTCGTAGAGCATCACATTCGCCTTGAGGCCGATGTATTTGTCCACCAGTTTATGGTCGTCCTTGACCGTCGCTTCCATCAGCGCCGTGCGGCCCTGTTCGTCCTGCGCATCCAGCCCGGCGGTCGGGTATTGCGTGATGACATCAATTGTTTCGTGCTTGTTCGGCAGGCGCGTCGCCCAGATCAGCGGCGTCACGCCGTCTTCGCCCGCCAGCGAGAAATCCGCGCCCACGTCGCCCAGCGCCTTGGTCGTCAGCGGCAATCCGTCCTGCGCCGCGAAATAGGCGGCGGTGCGGCCCTTGCTGTCTTGCTGGTTCACAGGCGTCCTGGCATTGATCAGCACAAGGTTGATCTGTTCGTCCTGATGCGCGCGCACCGATTCAATCAGTGCGGTCCGCTGGAAATTGTTGAGCAGGCTGGTATCCGCGTTTTTCTCGATCAGCAGCTTCACGGCATCCAGATGCCCTTCGCGCGCGGCGATGTGCAGCGGCGTGTCGTTGTTGGTGTGGCGTGCGTTGATATTCGCGCCCCGCGCCAGCAGGTCGATCATCTTGGCCGTTTCGCCGAATTCGGCCGCGCTCAGCAGCTGGCGGTCGAGGCTTTCCGCGTTGTCGTTGGCGGGCGCTGCTGCAGCGTTGAAATTGGTGCTGGCCATGTCTTTGAATTCCCCTATCCCCTGTTCGCCGGAAGGACCGCCGATTCTGCCGGTTCTTGCCCTGTCTGGCTGCCCGCTATCATATACGAAGCCGCTATTTGGCGCAATAATTATGGTAATATGCGGAATTGAACGTCGATCTGCTTTAAAAACCATTGAAAAACAGATACTTCGTTTATCTTTTAGCCGTTAAGACCAAATTCATAATGCGTTAACTTATAACTGGGATACTGAAACTAGATAACCGGATTGTGACGGATAGGAGGTAATGGATATGGGCCACGAAGAAAAATTCCCCGACGGCGACGCCTGGGCGGCAACCATTACCGACGATTTCAAGAGCAAGGCGACGCGCCAGACCGAAATGCCGCTGACTTCCGCCGCGCCTGCCAGCGGCCGTGCCAAGACGACTTATGAAACCTTCGCCAATCTCGACCTCACCAAGCTGGGGATGTGAGCGTTTAAATCGTTGAACGCGCAAACACGCTCCTTTAGGCTGACCGCCAAAGGAGCTTTTTCATGCCGAAAATCAACGACCGCCTGAGCGCATTGAACATCACGCTGCCGCAGCTGACGCCGCCGGTCGCCAATTACGTGCCCTTCACCATTTCGGGCAACACGCTTTATATCTCCGGCCAGCTGCCGATGGCGGCGGGCCAGTTGAGCAAAGGCCTGCTCGGCAAGGACACGAGCGTGGAGCAGGGCGCCGCCGCCGCGCGCATCTGCGCCATCAACATTATCGCGCAGGCATCCGCCGCGCTGGGCGGTGATCTTGACCGCATCACGCGCTGCCTGCGCCTTGGCGGTTTCGTGGCCTCCACGCCGGAATTTTTCGACCATCCGAAAGTCATCAACGGCGCGTCCGATTTGATCGTCGAGGTGTTCGGCGACGCGGGCAAACATGCGCGCGCCGCAGTCGGCGTTTCCGCGCTGCCGCTGGGCGCGTCGGTCGAGGTCGATGCAATTTTTGAAATCAGCTAAGGGGCAGGGGCGATGACGGGCATTTTCTGCGCCATCGATGCGGGCAATATGCAGGACGCGCAGGACATGGTGCGCAAACTCTCCCGCGTCGATATCGGCATCAAGATCGGCCTTGAACTGTTCGTCGCCGAAGGGCCGTTTTGCGTGGAACGCCTGCGCGAGCTGAAAGGCGGCAATACGCCCGTCTTCCTCGACCTGAAACTGCATGATATCCCGAACACGGTTGCGGGCGCGGTGCGGGCGGCCGTGCGCTGCCGCGCGGATTTCATTACCATCCATTCATCGGGCGGCACTGCCATGATGCGCGCCGCGATCGACGCCGCGCAGGACGCCGCCCTGCAGTTCAGCTGCCCGCTGCCCGCGCTTTTGGGCGTGACGGTGCTGACGCATATGGATGACAGTGATTTGGAATCGGTCGGGCAGCAGAAACCGGCGGGCGACCAGGTGCTGCGCCTGGCGCAGCTGGCGGATAGCGCCGGCTTGCAGGGGGTTATTTGCTCGCCGCTTGAAATCGCATCCTTGCGCGCCAAACTGTCGTCGCGCATGAAGCTGGTGGTGCCGGGCATCCGGCCCGAAGGATCGGCGGCTGGCGACCAGAAACGCACGCTGACCCCGCAGGCGGCAGCGGATCTTGGCGCGGATTATCTGGTGATCGGCCGTCCCATTACGCAATCCGCCGATCCCGCGAAAACCGCGCAGGATATCCTCGACAGCCTGAAGCGCAACGCCGCTTAATTTTCGTCCGGCGGAAGTTCGGATGTCGCGATGATCGCATCCGCGATGTCGTCGTGCCCCTTGGTCACCGCCCACATCAGCGCGGAAAAGCCGCGCTTGTCGCGGATATTGGTATCCGCGCCGCTGCGCAATAACCCCATCGCCTTTTGCAAATCGGGCGCGTCCTTGCGCAGTTCGGCCAGCAGCAGGATGCCCATGCCTTCCGCAGACAGCGGAATCATCAGCGCGGCTTTGTTGAATAGAATATTCGTGGGCATGGGCAAGCTTAACCCGTGCGGCGGAAGCGCGCAACGGCGGGCGCGGTGACGCCTTTGCCGACGACCGCCGTGCGCGCCAGCGTGATATCGTACTGCGCGGCCGCGGCGGTCAGCTGTTTTATCGCGTCTTCCTCGCCGTTCATTTTCAGGTATTCGACAGGAGAAATCTCTTTTTCGTTTTTCTGGTGCAGGCTCGCGCCGTTTTGCACCAGCAGCACTGCCAGCCTCAAACGCTCCGCCGACAGGGGTTCTTCGTTGCCGCCGCCGACAAGCGCGACATCCAGCGCGGTATAGCCGCTGGATGACCGCAGCGTGACCGGCATGCGCGCGTCGATCAGCGTCTTTGCCGCGTCGAAATGCCCCTCCATCGCCGCATGCATCAGCGCGTTCCAGCCGTGGCGGTCGGTGCGCGACAGGTTGTCGTCCTTGGCGGCGATTTCGCGCAGGCTGTCGGTGAAGCCCCGGCGCGCCGCGATCATCAGCGGCGTACGGCCCTGGTCGCCGCGCTGGTTCAAATCCGCGCCGTGTTCCAGCATGCTGCGCACGTCATCCGCGTCTTCTTCGTCGCTGTTCAGCACCTTGATCAAATCCTGCCCCACATAGGCGGGCAGCATGATCATGTGCTTTGAAATCTCGGGATAGCCGTTCAGGAAATCGAACAGCGTCTGGTTCAGCTCGGGGTGCTGGTACGACAGGTCCGCGCCCTGTTCGACCAGCCGCGTCGCTTTGGCGAGATCGACGGGGGTGCCGTCGCCGAATTCGACCTTATATAATTCATCGAACAGCTGCTTGGCGAGCCCCGCCGGGTCGTTTCCGTGCGGCACATCCGGGGTGGCAGCATCGTTGAAATTCGCGGCGGTTTTCATACGGGGCTTCTTACAGATTCTTCATTTAAAGACCCTATATTGGTACTCCCGTTTGACGATTATGTCAATAATTGACATATTTATGGTAATAAAATTGATTATTATAATGACGGAAAACGGCGACCCATGTTAAAAACGCGACTCTAAACATAAGGTTTTAAGCGCATGAACTGGATCACAAACTTCGTCCCGCCCAAGATCAAGGCCCTGATCTCCTCGAAAAAGGATGTCCCGGATAACCTCTGGCAGAAATGCCCGGGCTGCGAAGCGATGCTCCACCATCAGGAACTGGTCAAGAACCTGAATGTCTGCGCCAATTGCGGCCATCACCTGCGCATGGCGGTCAAGGACCGGCTGAAAATGCTGTTCGACGACGGCGCCTATACCGAGGCGGAGCTGCCCAAGGCGGTTGCCGACCCCCTGAAATTCCGCGACCGCAAGAAATACACCGACCGCCTGAAAGACGCGCAGAACGAAACCGGCCGCAAGGACGCGATTGTCGTGGCGCATGGCACCATTACCGGCCAGCAGGCCGTGATCGCGGCCTTCGATTTCGATTTCATGGGCGGGTCGATGGGCGCGGCCGTGGGCGATGGCCTCATCACCGGCGCGCGCCTTGCCGTGCAATTAAAAGCCCCCTATATCGTCATCCCCGCATCCGGCGGCGCGCGTATGCAGGAAGGCATGATTTCGCTGATGCAGATGCCCAGATCCGTCATCGCCGTTGAAACGGTGAAGGAAGCAAAACTGCCCTATATCGTGCTGCTGACCGACCCCACAACGGGCGGCGTGTCGGCATCCTTCGCGATGCTGGGCGACATCCATATCGCCGAGCCCGGCGCGCAAATCGGCTTCGCAGGAAGACGCGTCATTCAGGAAACCATCCGCGCATCGCTGCCCGACGGTTTCCAGACGGCGGAATACCTGCGCGATCACGGCATGGTCGATCTGGTCGTGCCGCGCGGCGAGCTGCGCCAGCGCATCGGCTCGATCATCCAGTTGCTCTCGCGCCCGCGTTCCGAAACCGGCGCGCGCAAAAAGGCCAACGGCACGCAGAAGTAAAATTTTGTCAGGGGTGACCCTTTGCTCGACAAAAAACAACCAGCACCCGACGCGCATCTTCTGACGGAATGGACGTATTCGCCCGTGCCTGCGCTGGAACAGGCCATCAACGCCATCCGGCTGCGCCATGTGCCGCTCGCCCCGACAGGGCTGGAGCCGACGCAGCGGATGCTGGAAAAGCTTGGTAATCCGCACCTGAAAATGCCGCCGGTATTCCATGTGGCGGGCACCAACGGCAAGGGCTCGTCGCTTGCGTTTTTGCAGGCGATTTTCGAGGCAGGCGGGCTTTCCGTCCATAAATTCATCTCCCCCCATCTGGTGCGGTTCGAAGAGCGCATCATGATCGCGGGTAAATTGATCGAGCCGGATTATCTGCTCGACCTGATCGCCGAATGCGAAGCGGCCTGCCGCGACGAACCGGTGTCGTTCTTTGAATTTTTCACCTGTCTTGGATTTCTGGCGTGGTCCCGCACGTCGGCCGATGCGCTGCTGCTGGAAACCGGCATGGGCGGCACATACGATGCGACCAACGTCGTCGAAAAAAGCGTCGCGCTGCTGACGCGCATTTCATTCGACCATACGCGGCTGCTGGGCAATACCCTGCCCGAAATTGCGGCGAACAAGGCCGGCATCATCAAAAAAGACTGCCAGGCCGTCATCGCGCCGCAAAGCGGGGATGGCGTGCTGGAGATTTTCCTGGATAAGGCAAAGGCGGAAAATGCCGGTGTCAGCCTTGCGGGGCGCGACTGGACCTTTGCCGATCACGGCGCGACCTTCCGTTATGACGGCAGGGTGTTCAGGGGCGAATTGCCGCGCCCGCAGCTGGTCGGCGCGCATCAGATCATCAATGCCGCAACCGCGATTGCCGCCATCGAAAGCAGCGCGTTTGCGCATCTGGCGACGCATGACATGCTGTCGCGCGCCATGCGGAATGTCGAATGGCAGGGGCGTTTCCAGCAGCTGAAAAAAGGCATGCTCGCCGACCTGCTGCCCGAAGGCTGGGAATTGTGGGTCGATGGCGCGCATAACGACAGCGGCGCGGAAGTGCTGGTCGGGCAGGCGAAGGCCTGGGGCGCTGACAAGCCGCTGCATATCATCACCGGCTTCAAGCGCCGCAAAGAACCCGACACCTTCTACCTGAAATTCGCCCATCTGCCGCGCACGATCACGGCGGTCGACGGGCAGATCGACGCGCCGATGGTGTCGGCGGGGGAACTCCGTGATTATCTTGCCAAATCGGGCTTTGCCGATGCGCGCACCGCGCCCAATCTGGAAAGCGCGATACAGTCTCTTGCCTTCCAATTCGCGCCACCGCAGCGTATAATTATTACCGGCTCGCTCTATCTCGTGGGGCATGCCCTGAAGATCAACAACGCTTAAAGGATTGCCTCACTTGGGTATCGCACGATCCGCGCCGCCGGAGCCGAAAAAAGTCACGCTGCATGGCACCGCCGTGCTGCTGAAATCGGCGCATTTCGAACATTCGGCCGTGTTCCTGCGCGGGCTGTCGGGCATGGGCAAATCCGACCTCGCCTACCGCCTCATCGATGCGGGCGGGGTGCTGATCTGCGACGACCAGGTCGTGCTGGAGCGCCGTCAGGACAAGATTTACGCCGACAGCGTTGAATCGATCCGCGGGCTGATGGAGGTGCGGGGCGTCGGCCTGCTGCGCTTCCCCGTTACGAATGCCGCGCGCCTGCGCCTTGTGATCGACCTTGTGAAGCGCGACGAAGTGCCGCGCCTGCCCGATCCCGAAACATACGATATTCTGGGCGTGCAGCTGCCGAGATTTAAACTGCATGCATTCGATGTGTCGTCGGTGCTGAAGGTGTTCAAGGCGATGGAAATCGCGCACCGTCCCAATATCGTGGTGAAGTAGCCGCGCGTTCAAATGAAGGAAAGTTAACCATGATCGGTATCGTCATCGTCACCCATGGCCGTCTTGCCGAAGAATTTATTTCCGTGATGGAACACATCGTCGGCCCGCAAAAACAGATCGAGGCCGTCTGCATGGGGCCCGAAGACGACATGGAAAAAAAGCGCCAGGAGATCATCACCAAAACCGCGTCCGTCGACAGCGGCAAGGGCGTTTTGATTTTAACCGACATGTTCGGCGGCACGCCGTCGAACCTTGCGATTTCGATTACGCAGGACAAGAAGATCGAGGCGCTGGCCGGCATCAACCTGCCGATGCTCATTAAACTCGCATCCGTGCGCCAGACCGAAACGCTGTCGCAGGCGGCATTGTCGGGCCAGGAAGCGGGCCGCAAATACATCAACGCGGCCTCCGCGCTGCTGCAGACGGGTTAAACTGAAAATGTCTGCGCTCGAAAAAACCGTGCAGATCGGCAATAAACGCGGGCTTCATGCGCGCGCGGCGGCGAAATTCGTCAAGATGGTCGAACAGTTCAACGCCGATGTGAAGGTCGCCAAGGATGATATGGAGGTCGGCGGATCGTCGATCATGGGCCTGCTGATGCTCTCCGCCAGCAAGGGCACGGCGATCAAAATCTCCGCCGCCGGCGATCAGGCCGAAACGGCCTTGTCCGAGCTTGCCGCGCTGGTCGAGCGCAAATTCGACGAGGACGAATAATATGTCCGCCGAAATCGTTTTGAACGGTATCGGCGTTTCCCACGGCATCGCGAC
>JADYYV010000132.1 GCA_020853455.1 Alphaproteobacteria bacterium
CGCGCGCGGTGTAGATGGCGGCGGTGTAACCTGCGGGGCCGGAGCCGATGATGAGGATCTTGCTGTTATGCGTTTTCGGGGCGGACATCTGGTTTTCCTTTCATGCGAAGCCTAATTTCTTCGGCGACGCGTTGCGTGTCATCGGGCGGCGTGTAGGACCATTTTTCCAGCAGTCCCGTGAACGGTCGAGTATAACCTTGTTCTTGCAGGATTTTATGGAACATGTCAAGGCGCTTTGCGCCCCCCTCCAAAGCCGCGATATAGACGGGTTTTCCGGTCGATAGCGCCTCCGAGGTCATGGAAACGCTGTCTTCGGTCACGATGATATAGTCCGCAAGCGCCAGAAACCCAAAATAGGGGTTATCGCCGGTGCCATCCCAGAAATGAATGGCGGGGCCCTGCAACGTGTCGCGCAGCAGCCTGGCGTTTTCCTCCCCCGTGCGGCGGGAGGCGGTGACCAGCAGGCCGATATTCGGGCTTTCGGCAAGGTGCAGCAGCTGGATGGCCAGCAGCTTGGCGTTTTCGGGCGTCATCGTATGCGCCTTGCTGGTGCCGCCGATCAGGACGGCGACGCGGGGATGCGGAATGTTGGAATAGTGCTGCTGGTATTTTTCTTTCGCGGCCGCCAGCTTGTCGGCGGTGACGCGGTGCAATCCTGCCTTGGTGACCAGCACATTGTCGCCGCGCGTGGGGTCGTGCTGCGGGACGACGACGAGGTCGAAATTTTTCGGGTCGATGCGGGGGTCCTGTATCTGGACGACGAAAGTTTTGCCGCGGCTAGCGCGTTTGATATGCGCGGCGATGCCGATGCTTTTGCGGCCGCTGGCGATGACAAGGTCGGGGTAGGGCGGTGCGATAGGATCGCTGTCGGGTGCCAGCGCCTTGTCATGGCCGCAGGACAGCCAGGGGCTGAGCTGTTTCCACGGGAAGCGGAGCCTGACCCGTTTGACCAAAGGGGTAATGCCCATGGCTTCGGCCACGCCGATGCACTGGTTTTCGGTGCCGGCGATGCCTTCGGTGATGATCCAGCAGGTGATCGGGGTCTTTTCTGCCATATTGCTTCCCTTTCAGAATCACAATATAAGCCTCTTTTGCTGCACTGCACACCCCTTTCTGTGATTATAGAAAATGCAAGATTCAGAAAGGGTTGCGGTGGAATTATTTCTCTTGTAACCAATATCTGATAATATTATTACATTACAGGGATTGATTCTGTCCTAACCACCTTTTTCGAGTAACAAAATGCCCAAAGTGAAACTAGACCGCATCGACCGCAAGATCCTCAACGACCTGCAGGAGCAGGGACGCATGACGAACGTGGAACTGGCGCAGCGCGCCGGCATTTCCGCGCCGCCCTGCCTGCGCCGCGTGCGCGCGCTGGAGGAAGCGGGCGTCATCAAGGGCTATCACGCCGATATCGACGCGGGCACGCTGGGCTTCGGCGTCACCGTGTTCGCGCAGGTGGGCCTGTCCAGCCAGTCGGAAACCGACCTCAAGAAATTTGAAGACCTCGTGCGCAGCTGGCCGCTGGTGCGGGAATGTTACCTTGTTTCGGGCGAAGCGGACTTCATCATGAAGATCGTGGCGGAAGACTGGGACAGCTACCAGAAATTCCTGACCTCGCACCTGACGACCGCGCCCAACGTCAGCCATATCAAATCCGCGCTCGGCATCCGCGTCGCCAAGCACAAGCCGGGTGTGCCGGTCGATATCGAGTAATCCGCTTTGCGCAGCGCCGCGTTCAACGTGCTGCTGGTCCTGTCGGCGCTGGTGGCGTTCAGCAGCGTGCTTTGGCCGTGGTGGGATTTTTCCGAGGCGCAATTCGTTTCCCGTCTTTTGGGCTACATGGAAAAAAAGCAGGACGAGCCCGGCGTCTGGCTGGGGCCGCGCGTGGAAGGCAGCGTCACCGCGCTTGTGACCGGCCGCATGAGCGTCGCAAGCCCGCCCAAGGCCGACCCCGTTCTCGATTTCTTTCCCGGCAAGACCTATGACGGCTGCGCCTTCGCCGAGCAGCAGTTCGAGGTTCTTGAAAAAGGCATTTTCCAGGGCGAATGGAAAGCGCAGGGGCAAAAACATATCCTGCGCGGCACGGGATACAAGCTGGGGAACTGGTGGGTCGATCCGCGGCTGTTCGACGGCGCGCTGACGCCGCACCATCGGCTGTCTGATTCCGCAAGCCCCGTGCCCTGTCCCCCCGGCACCGATGAATGCCGCGTGGCCGAACGCTGCGTGCTGCTGTCGGATTATTCCATCATCGGCAATCGCGGGGGCGACGCTGCGGCGGGCTGGCGTATCGAGCTTCCGAATGAATCGCTCATCGATTATCCGCTGTTCCAGTCGGGGCTGCTGCCGCCTGCCGAATTCGCCTTGCAGTACAAGCTGCGCATGGCGGAACGGATCGCGATATATCCTTATCTCGACGCGATGTTCATGCTCTTTCTTGCAGTCGGGATGCTGGTGCTGAGCAGGCGCGAGGTTGAAATCGGGGAAATTCTGCGCAAGCACTCCTATGCGGGCGTGCCGGCCGTCGTGATCGCGGCAATCCGCGCCAATCGCACCGGCCTTGACCATCTTTGCGGCTGGCTTGCGCTGCTGCTGCCGCTTGTGCCGCTGGCGGCCTATCATGCCATCGCGGATTCCGCGCTGTTCAACCTGCTGTGCTTCTGTTATGTGGCGGGTTATCTTGTGATGGCGTACGGCTTCATCCGGCGCTTGAGAATGGCGCCGGAGGACCTGCCGCGCCGCGACGATATCGCATTATAATTTCTACCGTGGCCGAAGTGCCGCTAGGGCTTGCGCTGTTTTGCGAAGCTGGCGGTGGTGGGGCAGGATACCGGCGTGCAGGTGCCGCGCCCGACGATGCTGCAGACAAGGTCGAGCATGAACTGCTTCGGGTTGTCGGGCGATATGCGCTTGTTGATGGCGTTGCCGATTTCGCGCGGGATGTCTTCCGCCGTGCGCACCATGTAGAAATTCGGCGCGGGTTTCAGGGCGTCGATTTCCGCGCCGCCTTGCAGCATCTTGCTGGCCGCGACGCCCGCCATCTGCTGGAACAGTTTCGGGCCGTTCGGGAGCAGCAGCAGGTCGATCATCACCTGCGCGCCCGGCTTTTGCATCAGCTCCAGCATCGACGACATCGCTTCGCTGTAACTGCCGCCAAGCCCACCCGCCGACAGCATCAATACATGCAGCGGGCGGCAGGGATTGGCGAAGGGATATTGTTCGGAAAGCGCGCGCATTGTGGCGGGGATATTCGGCTTGCTGTCCGTGCGCAGGTCGACCGCCATCTGCGGCGCGTCGAGGTCGATGTCGTGAAGGCCGGTATCCGTGCCGTAAAAAACCGCGCGCGTATGCGGGTTGATCGTGCGCAGATGCCTGGCACTCGCGACCGCATTGTCGAAAACCTCGCCCATGAAGCCGAAGGCGTTGACCATCGGTAATGACTGCTCGATCATCACAAGGATATCGCCGCCCTGATAGCGGGTGGCGGCGCTGTGGAAGTGAAGATTGACATCGGGCAGGTTCTGCAACATTAAACCCTTCAATAACTTGGCTTTATCATAATACATAAAGCTGAAAATTAGATTAAGCCGCTGTAATGCCTTTGAAATAGTTTAGTATATTGACATAACTTTCGCAATGAGTATTATGATACCGGATTTAAAACGGGCTTATTCAGGCATGACGCAAAGAAACGAAATCGATGTGGTGGGGCAGTGGATTGAATCCATGGCCGATCTGGTAGCGAGCCACGCGGCCGAAGCGGGCACCAACCGACAGCGCGTCATCAGCTATGACCGCACGACCGTCACCGGCCTTGGCCGCGCCTTCAAGGCCGCGACGCAGGATGTGCGTTTCATCGGCGACGAGGAACGCGCGCAGGCCGCCCGCCACGTATATATAATGGAAGAACCCAAGCGCTGGGGCCTGTCCGAAGACCGCGCCGTGAAGCTGGCGGCGGCAGGCTTTGGCGGTAACGCCCCGCAAGCGGTGTTCGCGCCCATGAAGAAGCTGTTCGAGACCTGCAAGCATCATGGTATCGGCGTGACCGTGAATGCGGAAGTGCCGGGGCTGGTCACCGTCAGCCTGACGCCGCCGCCCAAACCCGCCCCCGTCCTGAAGCCCAAGCCGCCGAAGCCGAAATTCACGCGCGGCATCTGATCTACCTGTTATCGCTGGATTAATTATGGGGGTTGACGCACTACCCATAACTCACTATCCATAACCTCAATTGGGATTAAGGGATAAAATTCTTTTGGAGATAAATAATGGATAACGAGAACGAAAAACTGAAAAAGGGCTTCATGAGCGGCCTTAAAGTCGTCGGCAAAGCGCTTCTGCTGGGTGCCGTGATTGCTGTTGGCGGCGCGGTTGCAGGCGGCTTTATCGCTTCTGCGGCTGGCCTCGGCGGTCTGGGCATCGCGGGCGGCGTGTTCCTCGGCCTTGTCGTCGGCACCTTTGGCGGCGTTGCTGCCGGCGGCGCTTATGTTGCCAGCAAAGCGGCGCCTGCCGTAAAAGCTGTCGGCGAATTCATCGACGAAGCGAACAAGGAACTGGTCGCACAAGGCCAGCAGCCCGTCGTG
Organism: Alphaproteobacteria bacterium; assembly: GCA_020853455.1. Taxonomy (GTDB): domain Bacteria; phylum Pseudomonadota; class Alphaproteobacteria; order Micavibrionales; family UBA2020; genus JAPWJZ01. The sequence goes on from JADYYV010000132.1 coordinate 4,584, forward strand.
ATCGAAGGCCTGACCAAGAAATTCGATAACGCTGCGACGGCAGAAAAGCCCGCCGTGGCTGTGGAACCGATCGTTGCTGCGCCCGCAGCCGTCGCCCCTGCAGCGCCCAAAGCGCCCGCGCAGTAATCGACGCAAGAAACAAAAAAGCCGCCGTAGAGATACGGCGGCATTTTTTATTTTTTTTTATAGCATCGTTGCTTCAGAAGCGTCATCCCCGTGAAGGCGGGGATCCAACAGATGTCGTCACGAATAGGTTAGTTGACGTCATTCCTTTACCATCATGGATCCCCGCCTTCGCGGGGATGACGAAAGGAAGGAGTAAAGCTTACGCCTTCACCAGCGTCTTGAACCCGCCATACGACATCCTGTTGCAGTCGAACGGCATATCGTCCATGTCCATATCTTCCGTCAGGCGCGGGTCTTTCATGACTTTCTTGTTCACGGCGTTGCGGTGCGCTTTGGATTTATAGACGATCCATGCAAACACGACGGTGTCGGTCTTCTTCGCGCCTGCAAGCTTGGGGAAGGGCGTGCCCATTTTCGTCTTCATGTCGTCGCCAATGGTTTCGTAATATTCAAGCGCGCCATGCTCCATCCAGATCTTGGAGGCCTTCTTGGCAAGCTTGGTGTATTCCTTCAGCTTCTTGGTGGGAACGAGCAGGACGAAACCATCGACGTAAGACATTTGAAACTCCCTAAAACAAAAACGTGATGAAATCCTATCGGAAATCATCGCGTTTTAAAATCAAAA
>JADYYV010000133.1 GCA_020853455.1 Alphaproteobacteria bacterium
CGAAAGCGGGGATCTCGTTGTCTGCCCGCGCCCTGTCCACCCACGGGATCCCCGCTTTCGCGGGGATGACGAAAATGCCTGGTTTCTGCACGAAATTTGCACAATTCACAGCCCCCTGTTTTCGTGTAATCTGCTGCAACAAACTGTGACTTGAAGCGGTGATTCCAAACTGCTTTGTTGATGACGGGGGAACTTTGGATATCATGACGAACAATAAAAAACTCGCCTGCATTATTCTGGCCGCCGGAAAAGGCACGCGCATGAAATCGGCGCTGCCCAAGCCCCTGCATGAAATCGCAGGGCGCAGCATGGTAGCCCATGCCATCGCTTCCTGCGAAGCCCTGAACCCCGAAAAAATCGTCGTCGTCATCGGGCCCGACATGCCGCAGATGGCGGAGGCGGTGAAGCCGCACGCGACAGCGATACAGGCCGTGGCGAACGGCACCGGCGGCGCGGCGCTGGCCGCCCGCGAACACTTCAAGAATTTCGACGGCGATATCCTCGTCGTGTTTTCCGATACGCCGCTGGTGACATCGGAGACCATGCAGCGCATGGTGGAGGCGCGCCGCCAGCTGCCCGCGATTGGCCTGACCTATTCCGCCTTCCGCCCCGCCGACCCCGCCAAATACGGTCGCATGGTGATGGATGACGACGGCACGCTGAAAAAAATCATCGAATGGAAAGACGCAAATGATGCCGAGCGCAAGATAACGCTGTGCAACGGCGGCATCGTCTGCGGCGACGGCGCGAAATTGTTCGACTGGCTGTCGCAGGTGGGCAACGACAACGCTCAGAAAGAATACTACCTGACCGACCTGCCGCAAATCGCGCGGAAGGACAACCGCACGACGCATGTGGTGGAAATTTCCGAGGAAGAAACCGCCGGCGTAAACAGCCGCGAAGACCTTGCCGTTATCGAACGCCTGATGCAGCAGCGCCTGCGCAAAAAACACATGGCGAACGGCGCGACGCTGACCGACCCGGCATCGGTGTTCTTTTCGCACGACACAATCATCGGGCAGGACGTGACCATCGGCACGAATGTGGTTTTCGGCCCCGGTGTCACGATTGCGAATAACGTCGAAATCCTGCCCTTCTGCCATATCGAAGGCGCAATTGTGGCCGAAAGCGCGCAAGTGGGCCCCTTCGCCCGGCTGCGCCCCGGCACGGTGCTGGGCGCGGATGCCAAGGTCGGCAATTTCGTGGAAACCAAGAACGCGCAGATCGGCGCGGGCGCAAAGGCCAGCCACCTGTCCTATCTTGGCGATGCCGTCATCGGGGACCGCGCGAATATCGGCGCGGGCACGATCACCTGCAATTACGACGGATACCTGAAACACAAGACGGTTGTGGGCAAAGACGCTTTCATCGGCTCCAACACCGCCCTCGTCGCGCCCGTCACCATCGGCGACGGCGCGATTGTGGGCGCGGGTTCGACCATCACGCAGGATGTGGCGGCCGATGCGCTCGCCCTCACCCGCGCGCCGCAAGTGGCAAAGGATGGCTGGGCGCCCGTGTTCCGCGAAACGAAGAAAAAAGAAAAAGAGCAGACGGCTAAAAAATAACGCCACCCCGCCGAAGGGCGGGGCCCGGCCCGGCGGTTTACCGCCGCTTTATAAATGCGCTTCGCGCGCCAGACCCCGCCCTTCGGCGGGGTGGGATAAACGAGGAAAAAAGGATATATAAAACATGTGCGGCATCGTCGGCATCCTCAGCAAAGAAAAAGACGCAGCTCCCCTTCTGGTCGAAGGCTTGAAGCGCCTTGAATATCGCGGTTATGACAGCGCGGGCGTCGCGACGCTGGTGGACGGCAAGCTGGAACGCCGCCGCGCGGAGGGCAAACTTGTCAACCTCGCCGACAAGCTGGCAAACCAGCCGCTGCACGGCACGGTCGGCATCGGCCATACGCGCTGGGCGACGCATGGCGGCGCAACCGAACGCAACGCGCATCCGCATATCACCAACGATGTCGCGGTCGTGCATAACGGCATCATCGAAAATTATCAGGAATTGAAGGAAGAGCTGGAAAAATCGCAGTTCCGCTTTGAATCCGACACCGATACCGAAGTCATCGCGCATCTGGTCACCTTTTACCTGCGTCAGGGCATGAAGCCGACCGTGGCGGTCGATCAGGCGCTGACCCGCCTGCGGGGCGCGTTCGCGATTGCCATGATTTTCTCCGGCGAAAAAGACCTCATCATCGGCGCGCGTTTCGGCACACCGCTGGCGATCGGGTATGGCAAGGGCGAAATGTTCATGGCATCCGACAGCTATGCGCTTGCGCCCCTCACCGATAAAATCTCCTTCCTCGAAGACGGCGACCGGGTCGAGATGTCGCGCGCGGGCATCACCATCCGTAATATCGAGGGCAAGAAGGTGGAGCGCGAAATCCGCGTGACGGCGCAGTCCGGCGCGCTGACCGGCAAGGGCGAATACCGCCACTTCATGGAAAAGGAAATCAACGAACAGCCCGCCGTGATCGGCGACACGCTGAACACCTATATCAATCCGGCCACAGGCCATATCACGATGCCGGAAAACATCATCGACATCGCAAGCGCGCCGAAGATCACCATTTCCGCCTGCGGCACGGCCTATTACGCCGGTTTCGTGGCGAAATACTGGCTGGAACAGATCGCGCGCATCCCGACCGAAGTGGATATCGCATCCGAATTCCGTTACCGCGAAGCGCCGATGCCGGCGGGCGGCGCGGCCCTGTTCATCTCGCAATCGGGCGAAACGCTGGATACGCTGGAGGCGCTGCGCTATTGCAAACGCCAGAGCCAGAAATGCGTCTCCATCCTGAACACCATCGAAAGCACCATTGAGCGTGAATCGCACGCCGTGCTGCGCACCCTCGCCGGTCCCGAAGTCGGCGTCGCCTCGACCAAGGCCTTCACGACACAGCTGACGACGTTGGCCTGCCTGACCGTCGCCCTTGCCCGCAAGCGCGGCGCGATTTCGGCGGAGCGCGAGAAGCAGCTGACCGATGCCTTGCGCGAAGTGCCATCCCGCGTGGCCGAACTGCTCGGCCATGACGAGAAAATCCGCGAAATGGCAAAGCATATCGCCGAAGCGCGCGATGTTTTTTACCTCGGCCGCGGCACGTCCTACCCCATCGCCCTCGAAGGCGCGCTGAAGCTAAAGGAAATTTCCTATATCCATGCCGAAGGTTACGCATCGGGCGAATTGAAGCACGGCCCCATCGCGCTGATCGACAACGGCGTGCCGGTGATCGCGATTGCCCCCTATGACGCATTGTTCGAAAAAACCGCCAGCAACGCGCAGGAAGTGATCGCGCGCGGCGGCAAGGTGCTGCTGATTTCCGACAAGCAGGGCATCGCCAAGCTGAAGGACAAATCGGCATGGACGATCGAAATTCCCGAATGCGACCCGTTCGTGGCGCCGATCCTCTACACCATCCCCGTCCAGCTGCTCGCCTATCATGTGGCGGTCATCAAGGGCACGGATGTGGATCAGCCCCGCAACCTCGCAAAATCGGTCACGGTCGAATAAACCGGCCCTTATCGGTAGTGATGACAGCCGCGGCGCGCTTTGCTATCCTGATAGCATGAGCGCGCCCCTGTCCTTTCGCCACAAATTCATGATCGTCAGCACCGGCGTGGTTGCAGGCGCGCTGGCTGGCGTGTTTTTCATGGGCCCGCTGGCGATTTACAAGGCATGGTTCGGCGTGGGCGCGGTCATGCTGCTGCTCAGCCTGGCATCGATGATCGGGCGCGGATATTTCAGCACGGCGGTCATCATGGCGGGCATCGCCGTGCTGGCCGACCCCAATCAGGTTTTCACGGTCGAGGCCGAAATCGCAGGGCCGCTGATTTTAAAGGCCTACAATATCATGTCAGCCCTGCGGGTCACGGCGACGGCCGCCGCCTTGCTGCTGACGCTGGCGGGCATTTACCACCGTTTCGGGCGCAAGCCTGCGGCGGTTTTGTCTGCCGTTCTGCTGGCCGTTGCCGTGATTGGCGCGGCCGGCTGGTATGTCGTGGACAGCATCGCCGCCAAAAACGCCAAGGCATACGAAGCCGCGCTGATCGGCTGCGCGGCGGAAATGCAACCGGCGGCCAAGGCCGCGAAAGCCGGCATTTACAAATATATCAGCACGCGCCGCGAGGCGTGGCATGCCTGCGCCGTTGAAAAAACCTGCATGGATGCGATGTGCCGTTTGTCGTTCAAGGGATCGACGCGGTTTCTGGACATCCTGCGCCGCGCGGGCGACCGCGTGATCGTCGATGAAACGGCGGTGAAATACGACGGGCAGGTGAAAAATTGCGGCCTGAAGCTGTCGCAGCTGGCGGCGGCGGAAACGGTCGAGCAGTACATCAACGCGCATCCCGGCAACCCCCAATATGCCGAACGCATCGACTGGGACCTGCTGGATTGCATGGCGTCGGGCGTCTGCGGACAGTACGAGGAACAAACGGGCGTGCGCGAACAGACCTGCCGCGACGCATATATAAATATGCATGAAACCGGCGTGCTGTCGCCGTCGTTAGACGTCATGAGGAATTTTAACGGAGAGACAAAGAAATGAAGTTTGCAGCCCTGCTTTTCGCCTGCGCCCTGCTTGTGCTGCTGCCGCCCCGCGCGCAGGCGGCGCCGGACGCCCGGGAAAACCTGGCCATCACGCACCTGATGCAATATGTGCGGGAATCCGGCCTGCAATTCATCCGCAACAGCAAGTCGTACAGCGCCGGTGATGCCGCCGACCATATGCAGAAAAAGCTGGATTACGCGCGCGACCGCCTGACCACGGCGGACGAATTCATCGACTATGTGGCATCCCGCAGCTCGATTACCAACCTGCCCTATTACGTCGTGACGGCGGACGGCAAAAAACAGGAACTGGGCCCGTGGCTGTATGCCGAGCTGGATAAATTCCGCGCCGCGCAGACCACAAAGCCGCCGCGCGCCAAAAACGCGAAATAAACCTAGACCCACGCATCCACAATCCGCCCGCCCTGTGCGGACACGGGAACGGATGACGGCAATTCGCCGTCATCGTCGCGCGCGAAGCCGGATTTTTCTTCTGCCATATCGGTGACCTCTTCCGCAGGCGCAATATCGGCGCGGCGGTATTTGTATTTTGCACCCGGCGTATAGGGCAGCGGGGGTGCCGGTGAAATTCTGATCATAGAGTCTCCTCCGCCGGTCTCCTCAATCGCCAACGTCGCGGCGGCGCTGTCGTTCCGCGGATTTTCTATTATTTTTATACAATTATTACAGATACTTAGTGCTGTTTCAGCGCGTTTTTGGATTGACTTTTCTCTTTAAAATATGTAAATGTTGAGCCCAATAAACAATAAAAAAGGGGATGTAAATGTCGTTCAAAAAATTCCGCGGTATTGCGCTGATGACCGCCTTCGTGGCGGCGGCCGGCTATGGCGCGTATCAGCAAGTCGCGCATCCCGAACTGTTCCCGCAGGCACAGACACCCGAAACGGCGCAGGCGATCGCCAAATCGCTGGGCATCACGAAATAACTGTCACCCGAAAGACACGTATCGCCCCCTAAACTGCGCTTGTGCCGGTTATGCCGGAACGTATCCTTTCATGTTGCGTTGACCATGCGGTTCGTAACGTCAACCTCATGAAAGTGAAAACAATGAAAAAACTCTCCCTTCTGGCGGGCACAGCCGCCATCGCGATGTTCCTTTACGCAGCGCCCGCTTCGGCGCAGAGCGAAACCGCGCATACCGATAACGGCAGCGGCATCTATCTGGGCGGCTACGGCGGCTATGGCTGGACCGATGCCGAAACCGCCGGCGCAGACGGCAACCTGAACGGCGGCGATTACGGCGTGTTCGCCGGGATCGAGCTGACCAACTGGCTGAACCAGTATCAGGACTGGGGCATGACCGCCGCGATCGAAGCCCATTACGGCTGGTCGGGCGCGGATGACGATACCGGCGCGCTGTCGTTCGACAAACAGGATGAATGGGGCGTCAGCTTCCGCCCCGGATTCGTCGCGCTCGACGACGCGATGCCGCTTGGCCTGAAACCCTATGGCATCATCGGTTACCGCCATCTGGATATCGACACCACCACGCTCGGCGACCAGGATTTCAACGGGCTTGAACTGGGCCTTGGCACCGAAGTCATGGCTTACGGCGATCTGGGCCTGCGCCTTGATTATACCCACGTGTTCTACGGCGCCGACGGCGGCATCGACCCCGACGAAGACAACCTGCGCCTTGGCGTCGGCTACCACTTCTAGGCGATACGCAGTCAGGATAAAAATGGCGGTCATGCGTGACCGCCATTTTTTATTCAAGCATTTCAAGTATTAATACGTTTTTAATTTATTTGTCGTAAGATGTCCGTACATTCTTTTCACAGCAGGGATTTTTCAGGCAATGGCATCCAAAAAAACCGCAAGCACGCTTGCGCGCAATATCAGCAACGATTTTCACGCCGTTGCCATTTATGAATTTGATGAAAAAAAATCGCAGCGCGCCGAACTTTCCAAGGTCCTGGCCGGCATGACGCGCGAGAAGCTGGACGGCTTTTTCATGCAGGAAATCGGGGCGCAGATGGAACCGCAGAACCCGCCGGATCCCCGCCTGAAAGGCGTGCTCGACATGCTGGCTGGCAAAGACCCCTCACAATTCCGCATCACGAACATAGAGGTCGCCGACGGCGGCAAAACGGCTTACCTGCCCGTCATCGACGACCAGCTGCGCAACAAGGCGCTGATCGTGACGCCCGGCGCGACAGCGGCCGCCAGCAGCGACGCCTTCACCTATGTCAGCGCAACAGACCCCGGCGCAAAGGACGCGATCAATACATTCCTCGCCGACGGCGCAAGGCTGCGCGCCGAGCAGGGCACGTTGAGAGTTGGCGAAGTCCAGAACCTGATCGAGAACCTGATTGTGACCGTCAGCGCAACGGCGGAGATTGTCGATAACGACATCGTTTCGGCGGGCACGACGCTTGGCGACATTCTTCCCCCTATCGCGCGGGGAGAAAAAGAAGTTTCGGTGTCGTCGGTTGCCGCCAAAAAGCCGCCGCCCAAGACGCAGAAATTCAACGTCTGACAAAACAAAATCCGGTAGCGCAACCGCCGGCAAAAGCCTAAAATGGCTTATGGCCACGCAAGACAACGACAAACGCCGCACGCTGGAAATCAAGGGCAGACAGGTGACTTTCACCCTGCTGCCGGCCTCCACGCTGCCGCCGCTCGACAAGGTCACCAGCGTCGCCGTCGTGCCGTTTACGGATAAAGGCGAGGTTGTGCTGGCGCTGCTGGATCGCGGCGCGGATATTCCGGGCGGGCATATGCACAAAAACGAAACCACGCTGGAACAAACCGCCCGCCGCGAAGCGATGGAGGAAGCCTTCATCACGCTCGGCCCCTTGAAAACCGCGCTTGTCATCCAGTCCGATTTTTACGGCAGCGCGCAAGATGAACTGACCTATATGGTCGTGATGACCAGCACAGTAACCGCGTTCCACGACGAAAAGCCCGACGGCGAAACAATGGGCCGCAAAATCATGCCGCCCGACGCCTTCATCGCCGCCTATACCGCAGGTGATAAAAATTTCATGGCTGACATCGTGAAAACAGCGCAGGCGGCGCTCGCCTCCCCTGAACTTTCGCGGAGCCCTAAAACCGGCCCGCCCATTAAATGACCGATCAAGAACCCAACATATTCGACCAGCGCAGCGAATTTATTTCCGCTTTGAGTAGAGCTGACATCATCGCGCGGCTACGCGCTAATTTAAAAACAATCGATACATTACCAACAGATGGGCGTCACAAATATCACATCGGCAAGGTTGAAGATGACGGCAGCTTTACTATCGAAAGCTTTGCGAGCAAGAATGCACGGTCATTTACCCAGCAGGCATATGTTGTTCACGGTATCATAACGGAGAATAATTCAGGCTGTATTATTCGGACGCGGCTGCGGGTAAAGCGGCTTCCGCTCATAGGTTATCTGGCTCTTTGTACTGTAATATTTTCATCTTATCAGATGATGCGCGGAGACCTTGCGATATATGCGCTTGTGCTGGATTTCCTTGTTTTAATATTCGGCGCAAGCGATCACCATTCTTTTTATCAAAAAATGCGCAGCTTCATGAGCGAAAATCTCGGGGCGCGCGTTGCAAAATCCGCTTGAGGCTATGTTAGCGGGAAGTGACGCTTTGGATACCGGAACAAGTCCGGATTGGCGGAAACAATCAATCCGCAATCAACCGGTGCTTGCGCAATAAATCCTGCAATTCGCCGGAGGCGTAAAGGTCGCGCACGATATCGCAGCCGCCGATGAATTCGCCCTTCACATACAGCTGCGGAATGGTCGGCCAGTTGGTGAAATCCTTGATGCCCTGCCGAAGGCCGGGATCGGCGATGACGTCGATATCCTTGAAATTCACGCCCATGTTTTCCAGCACCTGCACCACCGCCGCCGAATAGCCGCATTGCGGGAAGGCGGCCGAGCCCTTCATGTAAAGCACGACGTCGTTTTCGGCGATGTCATGCCGGATGCGCTCGAACACTTCGTTATTGTCGAACAGCGCCATGATGATTACGCAACCCGCGTCTTGATTTGCAGCGCATGGATGGTTTCGCCGATATGCTGGCCCAGCGCCGCATGCACCATGCGGTGCTGTTCCAGAAGCGGCTTGCCGGCGAAATTGGGGCAGACGACGGTGGCGGCAAGGCAGAGCCCGTCGCCGCGCACATCCTCGATCCGCACATCGGCGTCGGGAATGCTGCGTTTGATGAGTGCCTCGATGCTGTGTGTGTCCATTCCTGCCTCTCCAAATCCACCCGATTTATGCGCCGCTATTCTACGTTAGGGCAATAATCGTTAATAACTTGATAATAAAGTTGCCAAAGTCATTGGAAAACAGCGTTTATCGGGGTGCAAACACATGAGAAAACGCCAATAACCCCTTCCCTTTTTTGTAAAATCGGGCATATGATACATTGTTAATTTCTAAATTGTATAATGTTAAGTGGCATGACAGGCACACAGTATAAACCGCTGACCATTGGCATCTCTACTTCCGCGCTCTTCGATTTGCGGGAGGAGCATGGCGTTTACCAGACGCGCGGCATCGACGAATACCGCGCGCTGCAGTTTTCCCGCCGCCGCGAGATCATGAAGCCCGGCACCGCGTTTTGCGTGATCCAGAAATTGCTGGCCATCAACATTCCCGGCGAAAAGCCGCGCGTGGAGGTCGCCCTGATCTCGCGCAACGACATCGAAACCGGCATCCGCGCGCGTTATTCGCTCGACCATTACGGGCTCGATATTCCGCGCATCGCGCTGACGGGCGGCAAGCCGGTCGAGGCGCGCCTGCTCAAGGCCTATGGCATCGACCTGTTCCTGTCGAAACATCCGGACGATGTGCAGCGCGCGGTCGATGGCGACATCGCTGCCTCCGTCCTGCACGACCCGCCCCTTGAAGCCGCCGCCGCCTGCAAGCCCGGCAAGGTGCATTTCGCGTTCGACGGCGACATGGTTCTGTTCGGCGGCGAATCCGAGGCGATTTTCCAGCGCGACGGCCTGCTCGGCTTTTTGAAATACGAAACCGAAAACGCCGAAGTGCCGATGCCGCACGGCCCCTTCGCCAAGGTCTTGTTTGTCATTCAGGCGCTGAAGGCGACGTTCAACAAGGACGACTGCCCCATTGAAACCTCGCTGGTCACCATGCGTTCCGGCACGGCGCAGGTGCGCCCGATGAACACGCTGATCGACTGGGGCCAGATCGTGGACGGCGCCTACATGATCGGCAGATCGTCGCAGGAAGGGCACAAATACCAGAAGGTCGATGTGCTGGCCGCGATCGGCGCGGACCTGTTTTTCGACGACCAGACATACCACACCGAACCCGCGTCAAAAGTCGTGCCGTCGGGTTATGTGCCATCCAAGAGCGATCACCAGAAGGCGGCCTGACGAAAGACTGAAACGACTGCTATCTGTTACTCGGGGGCGTTAACATGGCCACAGCGAACAGTTCCGGCGATCTTTCCACCATACTGGCAGCCGACCCCGCCACGATCAACGATGCGCTCGTCACCGGCTTCACCTTTTTCGACCTGCACGCATTTACCGCCTTCGACGATTTCTACTATCTCGATTACGTCGCGACCATCGATACGCCGACTTACATCGAGGCGTTCCTGAACTTCGCGAACGGCGACGCGGTCTTTACCGGCACCAACATGGATCTGGTCGTCGGCGTCATCAACACGCTGGATTTCACGGGCGACGGCGGCTCGTTCAGCTTCGCGGGCGAGCTGAAATACAATTTCGGCATTATCAGCCCCTGGACATTCACCTCCATCTCCGCGACGGACGGCACGGAAGGCTTCCTGATGGAAGGCAAGCTGCGCCTGTCGCCCAACGACGGCATGAACGGCACGGCGACGCGGCAGGTGGTTTACACGAACGGCATCGAGATCGAATATATCGGCAGCTTCGGCACGGAATCGCAAAAAGGCACCTACACCAACATCAATGTCAGCGACGCCGGCGGTTCGTTCTCCCTTGCCGGCAATTTCGCCAAGCTGGCCTTTTCGCAGGCGCTGGCCGACGCGCCGACCTTTAACGACGTGCTGGACAACGCGAGCCTTTTCAAAAACGGCGACACGTATAACGTCGCCGATGGCTCGCGCGCATGGCACGGTTTCAGCGGCAACGATAAAATGTATGGCGGCGCGGCATCCGACACGCTGTACGGCGACGCCGGCAACGACACGCTGGACGGCGGCGCGAATGACGACATCCTGGCGGGCGGCGTCGGCAACGACCTTTATTTCGTCGACAGCGCTGCCGACACCGTCATTGAACTGGCCGGCGAAGGCACGGACACGGTTTATAGCAGCGCCAGCTTCGATCTTTCTGTGCAGGGGCTGAACGTCGAAAACCTGATCCTGACCGGCACCGGCAATATCGACGCGACCGGCGATGCCGGCAAGAACACGCTCACCGGCAACAGCGGCGACAACCGCCTTGACGGCGGCATCGGCGCGGACAAAATGGCGGGCGGCGCCGGCAACGACACCTTCGTCGTCGATAATACCGGCGACATTGTCAGCGACACCTCCGGCACGCTCGACACCGTTGAATCTTCCGTCAACTTCACACTCGGCGCGGGCCTTGAAAATCTCGAGCTGTACGGCGCGGCGCTGCGCGGCACGGGCAACAGCGCGGCCAACGCCATCACCGGCAACGCGAATGCCAATACCCTCTCCGGCCTTGGCGGCGACGACATACTGGATGGCGGCATCGGCGCGGACACGCTGACGGGGGGCGCGGGCGCGGATATATTCACCTTCACCGCAACCGACGGCGCGTACGACACCGTCACCGATTTCAGCCGCGCACAGGGCGACAAAATCGACATCGCCGACCTGCTGACCGGCTTCGATCCGCTGACCGACGACATCACGCAATTCGTGCGCATCGACACCGTCGGCACCGGCAGCGTGCTGTTCGTCGATGCCGACGGCGGCGGCGACAGCTTCGTGCAGATCGCCACCTTCACCCGCGCCACGGGCCTGCCCGATGAAGACGCGCTGCTGACCGCGGGCGTTTTAATCGCCGGGTAGTAAACCTAGGGTTGTATTTTCCCTATTCTTGACATAATCGGCAATTTTGGCAATTATACCCCAGTTTTATCACGATTAAATTGGAGTATCCCGCATGTCCACCGTCACCAGCACAGGCAACATCTCCGCTCTTCTTTCGGGCGTCCCCGGCTGGTTTGACGATGCGCAGATCACTGCCGCCAATTTCTGGGGCGATCATTTCACCTACGGCATCGACGATTTTTTCAGCGACAACTACAGCGAAAACATCACAACCACCAACACTTATGCCGATGTGGACCTTTACGGCGCGAACGGCAATGCGCAAATCACGGGCACCGGCCTGCTCGGCTCCACCGGCACGATCACCAACATCGATTTCACCGGCGACGGCGGCAGCTTCAACTTCAACGGCTCGGTCAAATTCGGGACGAACGGCGTCTCCAGCGTGACGATCAAGAGCATCGAAGGACATCTGGGCAGCGAAGGCTTCCTGATGCAGGGCAGCCTCAAGATCAGCCAGGGCGGCATCAGCGGCAGCGTGACGCGCCTTGTCACCTATACGCATGGCATGACGCTTGAATATCTCGGCAATTTTTCGGCGGACAGCGACAGCGGCACGCTGTCAAAAATTACGCTGACCGATGCCGGCGGGTCGTTCTCGATCGCGGGCAGCTATTCGGCGGCGACATATTATGCCGCGATTGACGGCGCAGGCAGCATCGACGACGTGCTGAACGTGGCGGCCCTGTTCGTCAAGGACGACACGCTGACCGTGATCGACGGCAGCCGCGACTGGCACGGCTTCGCCGGCAAGGACAAGCTGGTCGGCGGCGCGAACGGCGACAGCCTGTTCGGCGACGACGGCAACGATACGCTGAACGGCAACGACGGCGCGGATGACCTCGACGGCGGCACCGGCGACGACACGCTGGACGGCGGCACCGGCG
>JADYYV010000134.1 GCA_020853455.1 Alphaproteobacteria bacterium
ACCGCCTTCATCAGGCCGATGTTGCCTTCCTGAATGAGGTCGAGGAATTGCAGGCCGCGGTTGGTGTATTTTTTCGCGATCGAAATCACGAGGCGCAGGTTGGCCTCGACCATTTCTTTCTTCGCCTTGCCAGCTTCGCGTTCGCCCTTCTGGATCGTATGGACGATGCGTTTGAATTCGAGCAACGGCAGGCCGGAGGACAGCGCGATTTTCTCGATATCGTCGCGCAGCGTCTTCACGTCGTCCTTGTGCTTCTCGCCGAATTTCTTCCAGCCTTTGCCGGGCAGCTTGGCCACGTTCGTGAACCAGCGCGGATTGTTTTCGTTGCCCGCCCATTTGTCGAGGAAGTCCTCGCGGCCCACGCCGCAAGCAACCGCGTGGCGCATGATCTGGCCTTCAAGGCCGAGCGTCTTGCGGTTCATGTTGTAAAGCTGTTCGATCAGCTGTTCGGAGCGATAGACGTTCAGGCGCACCGACTGCATCAGTTCGACCAGCTCCGCCTTGCAACGGCGATAGCTCTCATTGAGGCGTTTCGGACTTTCCTTGGTCTTTTCCAAAGCCTCGCGGCGGTCTTCCAGCACCTTGGCGAGTTTCTTGTGCGCCTTGGTGATCATCTTGAATTTTTCGATGATCTGGGGCTTCAGTTCCTCTTCCATCGCGGCGAGCGACAGGCTGCTTTCGTCTTCGGCTTCGTCGTAAACCGGTTTCGGTTCTTCGTCGTCGATGATGATGTCGTCTTCGCCTGCGGCTGCGGCTTTCTTGGCTTTCGCCTTTTTGCGCGCTTCTTCTTCCTTCAGGCGTTCTTTTTCTTTTTTCTCGAGCTTCTCGGCGACGGCGGCCTGAATGGCCTTTGCCTTCGCGCTGATGCCGGCGTCATCGCCCGATGCGGGCGCGGCGGATTCAGCGGGGGGTTCGCCTTCGGTATAGGTCGCTTCAAGGTCGATAATGTCGCGCAGCAGCATCTCGCCGTTTTCCAGCGCCTTGTGCCAGGTCATGATCGCCTGAATGGTCAGCGGGCTTTCGCAGATGCCGCCGATCATCATGTCGCGGCCGGCCTCGATGCGTTTTGCGATCGCAATCTCGCCCTCGCGGGACAGCAGCTCGACCGAGCCCATTTCGCGCAGGTACATGCGCACGGGGTCGTCGGTGCGGCCAAGGTCGGTTTCGGCCAGATTGCCGGCGGCTTCTTCGCCGTCTTCCGATGCGGGCTTTGCTTCGGCTTCCTCGCCGTCGGGTTCTTCCTCGACAAGGTTGATGCCGATATCGGACAGCATCGACATCGTTTCGTCGATCTGGTCGGACGTATATTCGCCCGGCGGCAGCAGCTTGTTCACTTCATCATAAGTGACATAGCCGCGCTCTTTGCCCTTGGCGACGATCTTCTTGACGGCTTTCGCAAGCGCGCCTACGGCCAAACTGTCGTCCGCCTCTTCCGCGCCTTCGATTTCCTGATCTTCGTTTGCTTTTGCAACCATTCGGTATTACGCCTCTTTCCAGCGATCCTTGTCCTGACCGCGCGTGTACGCCTCCAGCCACCCCTGACGGACTACATCAAGTGACTGTCCGGGCTTGGCAAAACCTGCATATACATACAATGAATTATCGAATAACGCATCGAGAATCTCGCCATGCCCCAGCTCATTAAGATGTTTCTTAACTGCCTGATAGTCAAGGTATATCCCCGTATTTTCTTCGCTGTCGTGCCAACCGGCCAAAAACGCAGTGAGCGCCTGGCGTAATTGGTCGTAACCTTCGTGCGGAATATTGACCATGCCGAACTGCTCGCCGAACTCCTCGAACAGCTCGGGGTAATTGATGACGCAGGCCAGCAGCGCCTCTTCGCGCAGCAGCTTGGATGTGCGCACAGGCTTCGCCTTCACGTTCAGCGGGCGGTAGGGCGTATGCGCGCCGGGGGGCAGTTTTTTACCCTTGAAAAAGCCCGTCTGCATCTGCGGACGCGCCTGTTCGGTACGTGAATTTTTACTAAAGAAAACTTCACTAACCTTTTGACCTATTTCATGAATAAAGAATTCCTGTACCGACATATCCGATATCTGGCGCGCGCGTTTTTCAAGCGCTGCACGGAAGCCCGCTTTGGCTTCCGGCTGGGAAAAATTGCGGTCTTTTGATTCCTCCAGCCACATCATATCGAACAGGCCGATCGACTGGTCGAGCACTTTTTGCATCGCCGGAACACCCTCGTCCTTGATCAGACTATCGGGGTCATGTTCGGGCGGCAGGAAGGCAAATTTAACAGAATAATCCGGCTTCAGGATCGGCAGGACACGCTCGAGCGAACGTCCGGCGGCGCGCTGGCCCGCGTTGTCGCCATCGAAGCAAAGGACAGGATTGCGCTTGCCTTCCGGCATTACCTTCCACAATTCCTCGATCTGACTTTCCGTAAGTGCGGTGCCAAGCGGGGCAACAGCAGCGCGGAAGCCTGCCTGCACCAGCGCGATAACGTCCATATAGCCTTCAACCACAATCACCGTTTCCCCGTCGCCGATCACCTTGCGGGCACGGGACAGGCCATACAGGTTGCGCCCCTTGTGAAAGATCGCCGTCTCGGGCGAGTTGACGTATTTGGGCGCGGATTTATCGGGCGGGCCGCCGTGGCTTTCCGGCATGACGCGGCCACCGAAGGCAACCACCCTGCCCTGCAAATCCAGCACCGGAAACATGACCCGCGCGCGGAAGAACGGGTAGATGTCGCCTTTCTTGCGCTCGGACTCGCGGAACAGGCCCGCCTCCATCATTTCTTCAATCTTATAGCCGGCTTTTTCAAGATGTTGCTTTAAGCCGGCATCATCTGTCGAGTATCCAAGGCGAAAACTTCTGATCGTATCTACAGTAAGTCCGCGTTGTACCAGATATTGAAGGATTTTCTTGTTCTTCGGATCGTGCAGTTGCGCTTCATAGAATTTCGATGCGCTGTCCATCAAATCATACAGCGACATCTGCTTTTTAAACTTCTGCTCTTCCTCTTTGGTCGGCTTCGGCACAGGCATGCCGGCGAGAGCGGCCAGCTGCTCCACCGCCTCCATGAATTGCAGGTTGTCGTGGTTCATCAGGAAGCCGATGCTATCCCCATGCGCGCCACAGCCGAAGCAGTGGTAAAAGCCCTTCGCATCATTCACGGTAAAGGACGGGGTCTTTTCTTTATGAAAAGGACAGCATCCTTTGAACTCCCTGCCCGCGCGCGTCAGCTTCGTCCGCTTTCCGACAATATCGGACAGCTGGACGCGGGCGCGCAATTCTTCAACAAAGGCCTTCGGGAGCGACATAACGAAAGTTTTAGATAGGATTGGCCAGCCCCGCAACAAGATTCGGGGTTTACAAAACTAGGGTTTCCGCCCGAATTTCGCGGTTTTAGGCGCCGAAACAGGCTTGCTGGTGCGCGTGGCGGCGGTCGCCAGCGTCAGTTCTTCCTGCAGCAGGTGCTTGCGGATGGCGTTGATGACGGGGCGGTTGCCGTGGCGTTCGGCGATATCGAGCGGAGTCTGGCCGCTGGCCGTTTTGCAGTTCATCTTCGCGCCCGACTTATAAAGCTTCTCGATAATCGCTTCATCGCGGCCGGCGGCGGCGATGTGCATCGGGGTCTGGCCGGATTTGTTGGCGATATTCGGGTCGGCCTTGTACCTGAGCAGCAATTCCACATCCCTGCCCGCCCCCTTGCCGACCGCCTCCATCAGCGCGGTTTCGCCGAAGCGGTCGAAGGTATCGGGCTCGACGCCTTTTTTCAGGTAGGTTTCAAGCTCCGCCGTCTTGCCGTGCAGCACAAAATGGTTGATGCGGTAACGATCAACCGCCATCGCGACGGCATGGGCGACATCGCTGCCATATCTATAGGCAATCGCCTCGTCCGTCGGCATGCTGCCGTCGTCTTCGCGCCCCGGCGTCATAGGGTCGGCGCCCGCCGCCAGCAGTTTTGTGACCGACACGGCATTGCCGGATTTGATCGCGGCACGCAAAGGCGAATGGCCCTGCGCGTCCTGCAGATTCACATCGGCGCCGGCCTGCAGCAGCATCGAAATCGCGCGGTCGTTTTCCGCCTTGGCGGCTTCGTGCAGCATGTGGCTGCCGTTCAGTTCCGCATTCGGGTCTGCCTTGTCGATAAACAGCAGCGTATGCAGCGCATCGAGGTTGCTGTTGCGGATGGAATTCTTCATGAAGGTCGCGGCCGCCTGCGGCGATATGTTGATCGGCTTGGTCATGGCGTCGGCCCCTTGCGGAAGCGCGCGGTCTGCGGCGCGGCGACGCTGCCGCTCAGCCCGATGGCCTGTTTGACGGCGATGCCTTTTTCGCGGGCGTAATAGGGTTCCACAAGCGCAAGCATGCCTTTTTTACCGCTGCGGCGCGCGACATCGAACGCGTCGTGATTATTCCTCGATTTCAGCATCGTGCTGACGCCCGCATCCAGCAGTATTTGCGTTGCGTCAAGCGCGCCCTTTTTAATGGAGGCATGCAACGGAAGCTTTTTCCCGGCAGGCTGCAGATGCAGGTTCGCGCGGCCCGCAACCAGCACTTTCAGGACTTCGGGTTTGTCGTTGTCGATAGCATGCAGCACGGGAGAATTTCCCGTGCGGTCGATTGCGTCGGGCGTGACGCCTTCCTTCAGCAGTTTTTCGACCGTGGCGGCATCGCCGCGTATCGCGGCTGCATTGACCTCGAACTTGCGCGCCGCCCCGGCGACGGCCACCGCAATCTCGAAATCGCACATGGTGGAAAAACTGAGGTCGGACATATTCAGCCCGTTATTGCTGCCCGGCATAATAATGCCCGGATCGGCATTTCCCGCCAGCAGCATTTCCACAAGATCAAGCCTGTCACCCGCCATCGCCGCGCGCAGGGGGCTGCGCCCGTTGGGATGCGTGGCGTTCACATTCGCGCCGCGCGCCAGCAGCAGGGCGACCATATCCTTGCTGCCCGCCTCGGCCGCGGCGAGAAGCAGCGGCATTTCTTCGTGGGTTTTGCTGTCGATATCAAGCCCGTTGCTGACCATCGCTTCCAGCACCTGCGTCATGCCCTTGCGGATCACGACGCCCGCAATGACGGCCATATTTTCAGGACGCAGGCTGGTCGCCGCCGGAACAGCGGCGTGATTGTCGAGCAAGAACTCGACAAAAGCCGGTTCGGACGTTAATTTCTGCGCGATTTTTTCCTGCGGGAATACATGCTGCAGGACGCCGGCGCCCGCGTTATCCGTGGCATGGATATCCGCCCCCTTCGCCAGCAGCGCGCGCGCGAATTCTATATTGCCGTTTCTGGCGGCGGTCATCAGCGGGGTCAGGCCGTTTTTGTCGCGGGCATCGATATTCGCGTTCGGGATCCCCATAAAAATGTCTATCGCCGCAACATCGTTCTCCGACGCCGCAAAATGCAGCATATCGATGGAAGCAATCGTATTGAATAATGTCCGGTTTGATGTCATGGCGCGGGCGGCCTCCGCTTGAAGCTGGCGACCGCAGGCGCGGAGATGTTATGATCGAGGCGCGACATGCCGGCGACGTATTCATTCACCTCCCGCGCTTTCTGCTTGCGCACGGGTTCCAGCAGGTCATAGCTTTTGGTTTCTTCGGCCAGTTGCAGCGCGGTTTTGCCCGACGCCTCGGGAATGTCGCTGCGCGCGCCAGCCTGTGCCAGCGCGGTTACGCTGCGCAGGTCGCGTTTTTTCAATGCCTCGTGCAGCGGGAATTCCGCGCCGTCATAGCTGCCAAGGTTTGGATTGGCCTTAAAGGACAACAGGAGCTTGACGATTTTCGGGCTGCCGGATTTCACGGCGTTGATCAGCGCGGTCGAACCGTTATGGTCGCGGCTGTCGGGCGGCAGGCCGCGTTTCAGCAGGGCTTCGGCACCATTGAAATCTCCGGCAAGCGCCGCCCTGTTGACGGCAAAACGTCCGGCTGCGGATTCTACCGCGCCTGCGATTTCCTGTGTCTGCGTCTGCGCGAAATCGAGGTCCATATCGGTGCGCTTGCCGTCGCGGGTCAGGCTCAGGGCATAGGGGTCGGCGCCGGCCGCCAGCAGCATTTTCACCAGCGTCAGCGATTGCGCCGACATCGCGGCGCGCAAGGGCGTGATCTGC
>JADYYV010000135.1 GCA_020853455.1 Alphaproteobacteria bacterium
AAAAGCGTATCAAGGAATGGAAACGTGACTGGAAGATAAGATTGATCGAGGAGAACAATCCGGAGTGGCGGGATTTATATGATGAAATCTGTCTTTAGCCCATCATTACGGTTCAAAAGGTGTCACCGCCAATAATAGCGGATGGTGCTTGGACCCCGGCCTTCGCCGGGGTTACGGCTAGGTCAAACGCCCTGAAATTGCTCGCAAATGCGTGAACGCCGCGCCGTGTCGCGCGGCTTGTGCTATAATTTAGTCTCGTGTGCAGTCAGGCGGCGGGGCTTTTCGGTTTTGAGCATTTTTTCGCGGGTCTTCAACATTTTCGGGCGGTCCAACGGCGTGACGGCAGAGGCATCGGCACCGGCGCTGGACGAATACAGCCGCCCCGTGCCCGACACCGTTCCCGTGCCGACGGGCGCATGGTCGCTGATCGTCGATGAAAACGGCGACAAGGTGGTAACGCGGCAACCGCGCGCGACCGATATGCTGGCGCGGCCGGCGGTTGCCTATCTTTACGGCGGCACGCAGCCCGAATTCAGGATGGAGAAATCATCCGACCAGTTCCACAACCTGCAGGGCGTGATTGATTACGAATGCCGCGCGCAGCGGAACAAGGAATATCTCGACAAGGCCGTGTTCCTGCTGTCGCAGACCGATGACGGGCGCAGGCTGCTCGAGCTTGCGCGGCACAATAAATTCACGCTGCTGTTCGATCCGTCCCGCGTGGCGGAGGAAGGCGCGGTCGGCCTGTGCGATTTCACCGGCAAGGTCGTGCCGCTGGCGGAGGGGCGGTCGCCCGCCGAAGTCGCGCTGACGCTGAAACACGAATTGCAGCATATGGAAGACATGTCGAAGGGTGCGACCTATCACGCGAACCACACGCCGCAGACCGCGCGCATGACCGACCGCGCGCTGGAGGGCAATGCCCGCGTATCCGAAGCGATTGCGGCGGCGGAGATGCTGCTGGGATCGCCGCAGGGGCCCGAACAGCAATTCCGCACACCCGCGCTTGCCCGCAATTTCTGGCACAAGAACCAGCCGATGGCGGAGGCGGCGCAGGCTGCGCTGCCGCTTGCCAAAAAAGCCGACTGGACCGCCTTCGCGGCCAAGGTATTCCCCGCCTATTTCAAACAGGCCGCCACATTGGATTATTACGACGCCAGATATGCCGAATACGCGAAAAGCGTGGTGCCCGAGGTGACGCCCGAGCAAATGAAAACGGAAAAAGGCCGGCAGGCGACCGCGATTGCGGAACAGTTGTTTTCGCAAAGCCGCAACGCCGAGGATATCGCGGGCGCGATCACCATACGCGGCGCGAAATACCTCAGCCCCGCTGTGCTGCTATCGGAAGCGGGGCTGGCGGTTGCGGAAAAAGCGCTGCCTGTGCTGCTGGAGGCAAAAGAAAAGCTGCTGAAAATCCTGCCGGGCGCGGCGACCGCCGCAGGCCTTGACGCAAAAGCATCGACGCAGAAACCGGATGCGCGCCTGCCCAATCCCTACAAGCCCTTCCTGTCCGAACTGACCGGGCCCGATGCGTTCGAGCCTATCGTGATGCCGACCCGCATCGACGGCGGTTATTACACGACCGGCGAGCGGCATAACGCGGCGGTCAGCGCCTTCATGCAAAAGGAAATGGACGGCATGAAAAGCGGCCGCACCGAGCTGGACCGCCTGCATTATTCCATCAACACCTATCTGCACCGGGGCGCGGGATTTGCCAACCCGCGCGGCCTTGTGAGCGATCTGGTGGAGGCGGGCCTGCGCGCGCCCGTCGCCGCTTTTCCGCAGGAATACCTGCAGGACCTGTATGGCCGCATGTATTCCGCCGCCCGCGCGGGCGTGACGGGCGACAACAGCCCGTTGAGCAAACAGGAACTGAAACTGATTTCGCACTGGCAGGACATGAAGAACCGCGGCATGGACCCCGTCTGGATCAGCGCGGAGATGAAATCGCAATCCTATGTCGGCAACGATAAAATGGTCGAGAGTTATGCAGGGTATCTTGTGCGCGGGCTGAAATCGCCCGCCACCGCGAACGCCGCCACCGCGCCTGCGCAAACGCGCCGCGCCTGACTTTATAAAACTATTTCACCAGCGCAAAGGGCGGTTTTTTCAGGGGCGGCCTTGGCAGGTGCATATTGCCGACGACCGGTTTCGCCACTTCGCGGAACAGCGCGTTGATGGGCGAAAAATCATAGCTGCTGGTTTTGTGCAGCGTGGGCAGAATGTCGGGATAGTCGCGCGCCAGAATTTCGCGCACCTGTTTCGCGCATTTTTCCATCTCGCGCCGGTCATAGGGCGGCACGTTGAATTCGGTGTGTTTCGCAATCGAACCGGGGGAAGTCGGTTGAGGCTCGATCACGGAACCCGTTTGCTGCTCGGTCGCGAACCTGTGTTCGGCTTCGAGCAGGATACCAATGGTTTCCGCCATGTTGCGCGGTTTCAGCCCGCGGGCGGTGAGATCAATGAAGGCTTCGGCGACAAGGCGGATGCCTTCGGACAGCGGAATTTCGCGGCCCCGCGCATCGACGATATCGATATTGCTGCGCGGGCGGCGGCCCATCTGCATCAATACGGCCTGCAAATATTCCTCGCCCGAGCCGTTGGAATACTGCCAGCCGTCCAGCATCACCATATGCGTGACTTTTTCGTCGATCAGCGGCACCCACATGCCCATGAAGGCGTCCTGCCCCCAATTGATGGCTTTCTGGATGCGCAGGCGTTTTTCGAATTCGGCGGGCGCGATCACAGCGCCGTCCAGTTTATGCACCCATTCGTCGCTGCCCTTCACGCCCTGCGCGAGGTTGGGCTCCACGACATGTTTAAAGAACGCGTCATGGTCGGCCTTCGCCTCGTCGGCGGTCTTGAAGCCTTTTTCGAGCATATAATCGTAAAGGCGCTGGCCGCTGGTGATGGGAACGCTGATATAGGCGATATTTTCGGCCTTGAGCGTGGAGAATGCAGCCAATGCGAATTGCGCCTGAAGCTTGTGCTCGTTGGGCAGGTCGTTGGTGCGCGGTAATACTTTTCTGTTCATGTAAGGCCAGTATATATGCTCAATTCGTGTATAACAAATTTTTTCTGGATATTCGGAATATCGTGCTGAAAATAAACGGTTTTTTATTTCACATATTTATTCTGGTTTTATTCCGGCGGTTTCGGGAACCTGAATCGGCCGGCGGAAGTTTTCAGGAATGGAATACCGTGATGATAAAAACCAGCCGCAGATTGCACCATGAAAAAATTCGCGCGCAGCACGCGGCCGGCCGCCATGTTTGAATTTGAAATTGAACCGTCGAAACCGGCGCGGGCCAGCCTTGCAAAACCGGAAATAAAAACCGCCGCCGCGTGCCACGACGCAAGCGCAGAAGGAACACGCCGACAAGCTTGAAGAAAAAATCGATTAATTCGAGGTTTTTCTTTGCCGAAAGCCCCCTTGCGTGTTGCCCGCGCAAGGGGGCTTTCTTAATTGTAATCCACGTAACCCCGGCGAAGGCCGGGGTCCAAGCACCATCAGTACAATTGCCGGTGACACCTCATAAGCCGCAGCCGTCAATAACATGAGCGATTGCTTAGACCCCGGCCTTCGCCGGGGTTACACGCATACAAATCATCTATTATGCGATTAAAATTTTAGAAAAAAGGACCGCATAATTTACGGGATGCTTACGCGAATCTGGGATGATTAAATTGTGCGTATGTGGTCACGGAAATCGCTGCGGGGTTTGCAGCCCGCCTTCCGCCTCACACCCAAGCACCCGAAGGATCGGCGCCAACCGGTTCTTTACACCGCTCTCCACCACGCGGGATCCGGGTCGGCCTTGCGGTGATATCTGGTCCACTTGCGTACGGCCTCCGCCATAACCCCCTTCGTTTCCTCCCCCGGGACGAAGGGGGCGGGCGGGACCTCTCTCCCGCTTGAATTACCCTCCGCAGACTTTTTGGTTGGGCCCGGTGTGAAAACCGGGCCCTTCGCTTTACATGTATTTGCTGACAGGATGCGGGAAATGTTCTATATATGTTCCAGCACTTGCGGAGTCGCGTCACGCGCTCTAATTCATTCAAGTCATATGGATATTGAAGGGTGGACATGGCCGAGGCATATAACAAATCGATCCGCATCAAGGGCGCGCGCGAACATAACCTGAAGAATATCGACGTCGAAATTCCGCGCGACCAGCTGGTCGTGATTACGGGGCTGTCGGGCTCCGGTAAATCCTCGCTCGCCTTCGACACGATTTACGCCGAGGGGCAGCGCAGATATGTGGAAAGCCTTTCCGCCTATGCGCGCCAGTTCCTGGAGCTGATGCAAAAGCCCGATGTGGATTCAATCGAGGGGTTGTCGCCCGCGATTTCGATCGAGCAGAAAACAACGTCGAAAAACCCGCGTTCCACCGTCGGTACGGTCACGGAAATTCACGATTACATGCGCCTGCTCTGGGCGCGCGTCGGCATCCCCTATTCGCCCGCGACAGGAAAACCGATTTCCAGCCAGACGCCGTCGGAAATGGTCGACCAGATTCTGGCGATGGGCGAAGGCACGAAACTGTACCTGATGGCCCCCATCGCGCGCGGCCGCAAGGGCGAGTATAAAAAAGAATTCCAGGAGCTGCGCAAAAAAGGTTTCCAGCGCGTCAAGATCGACGGCAAATTCCACGAGCTGGATGCCGTGCCGACGCTCGACAAGCAGATCAAGCATGATATCTATGTCGTCATCGACCGCCTTGTGGTGAAAAAAGACCTCGGCAACCGTCTGGCGGATTCCGTCGAAACCGCGCTGAAGCTGTCGGACGAAGGTCTGGTGATCGTCGAAAACGCGGATACCAAGGAAGAACAAATCTTCTCCTCCAAATTCGCCTGCCCCGTCTCTGGCTTTACGATTGCGGAGATCGAACCGCGCCTGTTTTCCTTCAACAACCCCTTCGGCGCCTGCCCCGTCTGCGACGGGCTTGGCAACAAGATGATCTTCGACCCCGAAATGGTCATCCCCGACCCCACGATGACGCTGAAGGACGGCGCGGTCGCCCCTTGGGCGAATTCGTCGTCGGGCTGGTATGAACAGACGCTGGAAAGCCTGTGCCAGGCCTATAAAGCCGGCATGACCACGCCCTGGGAAAAGCTGCCGAAAAAACTGCAGGACGTTATCCTGTTCGGCAGCGGCGAGGAAAAGCTGACCTTCAAATACTGGGACGGCGCGCGCAATTACCAGACGTCCAACAAATTCGAAGGCGTGATCCCCAACCTGCGCCGCCGCTACATGGAAACCGACAGCTTCCACATCCGCGAGGAACTCGACCAGTACAAGGTGGAACATGTCTGCGACGCGTGCAAAGGTTTCCGCCTGAAACCCGAAGCGCTGGCGATTAAAATCGACGGCAAGCATGTGGGCGAGATCTCGCTGCTGTCCATTCAGGCGTCGCATGACTGGTTCAGCAGCCTGATGCCGAAACTGAACAAGAAGCACCGCGAAATCGCCGTGCGCATCCTGAAGGAAATCAACGACCGTTTGACCTTCCTGCTGGATGTGGGGCTTGAATACCTGACGCTCGCGCGCCGTTCCGGCACGCTGTCGGGCGGCGAAAGCCAGCGCATCCGCCTGGCGTCGCAAATCGGCTCCGGCCTCACGGGCGTATTGTATGTGCTGGACGAACCCTCCATCGGCCTGCACCAGCGCGACAACAACCGGCTGCTCGACACGCTGAAACGCCTGCGCGACCTTGGCAATACGGTATTGGTGGTCGAACATGACGAAGACGCGATCCGCATGGC